>JAFARV010001029.1 GCA_019245255.1 Acidobacteriaceae bacterium
ATCATCCGAAGGATCCGCTGTTCGGACGTGCTCAGCGTCTGCAGCCCGGGTATGCTGCGTTCAAACCCTTGTACGCGCCTGCGCCGTTCGAGTAGAGCCGGCGTCAGCGACGGACTTACGTAACATTGTCCGGCAGCGACAGCCTGCACCCCGGCGACAATCTCAATCAGTGCGCCTTCTTTGAGTATGTAACCCTTGCCGCCCACCTCCATAGCCTCATGCAAAAGGTCTATCTCAGTGTGAAAGGTAAGGAAGATGATATTGACAGATAAATTGCTTTTGCGAGTCTCGCGGGCAATTGTGAACCCATCCAACTTGGGCATGTCGAGATCGAGAACTGCAACGTCCGGATGTAGCTTTTGAATGAGCGCCAGGCCCGCCTCTCCATCGCCGGCTTCCGCGATCACGACAAGGCCCGGCTCGTGTTCGATAACTTCGCGCAGTCCTTTTCTCACAATGGGGTGATCATCGGCAATGAGAATGCGGATTTCCTGACTCATGCTCTTAAGTGAGATGGAATTTCAACTGCGATCGTCGTGCCCTGACCAGGTGTGGATCGAATGGACGCTCTGCCCCCAAGCAACTGAGCCCGCTCGCAGATTCCTGTGAGGCCAAATCCTCCTGACGACGAGTCAGGTTTACTCAGACTTTGGCTGAAGCCCTGCCCATCGTCACGCACGGTCATGTTGAGCCGCCCCTGATTGTGCTCGATCTGAACCGTTGCATAGCTGGCTTTCGAGTGCTTCAGGAGGTTATTAATGCATTCCTGTAGGATGCGATAGAAATCAATCTCCATTTCCCTGGGGAGCACGCCGTCGATGTTGTCGATGTCGGCGGAAACACAAATGCCGCCGGCCTCCGAAGCCGTCTCGATCATACCCCTGAGCGCCGCAGTCAATCCAAGTCGGTCCAACCTGTAGGGTCGGAGATTGTAGGAAATCTCCCTGACTTCGCGTGCAGCTCCCGATGCTGCTTCAGAAATCTCTTGAATCCGTTCGCACTGTCCAGCGCTCAGGCCCGACGCGCCATTCGGCTGCAAAAGTAGCAGCGCCAGATTCTTGATGATTACCAATTGTTGACCCAGGCTATCGTGCAATTCGGCCGCAATGCGCTTGCGCTCTTTCTCCTGCGAGGCGATCAACTGGCGTGAGAAGGCCTGCTGCGCCGCTCTCGCCCGCTCCAACTGACCCAAACGATAGCGCCAGGCGAGCCACAACGACGCACACCCCAGCGCCGATAAACTCAACGCAAACCACCTGGTCTGATAGAAGCGCGGAAGAACGACCAAAGCTAGACTCGCCCCGGCGTAACTCCACTCGCCATCGCTGTGCGCCGCCGTGACTTCGAACCTATAGGTGCCCGGCGGAAGGTGCGAATAGTAAGCCGTACGGCGCATACCGGCGTCCACCCAACTACGATCGAGACCGCGCATCCTGTATTTGAATCGAATGCGCTCCGGATCGGTCAAGCTCAGGCCAGTGTACTGTATTTCGACGCTCTCGTTCTTAGCGGTCAGCCGCACTGGATCGGCCATTACCGCCGGAGTGCGATCAATCAGGCACGTTTCGATTGCGACGGGCGGGGGCCTTGGAGACGGTTCCAGTTTTTCGGGATCAATCACGGCCACTCCGTCCTGCGTAGCGAACCACAGTCTCCCATCCTGTGTCTTGACGCCGGCCGAACCCAAGCCGCCATTACACTCGACGTTGCGCATACCATCGCTTTTTCCATACGCGATAGATGTGACTAAGCTAGTTTTGCCCGCAGCAAACTCATTCAGTTGCCGTTTACTAACCCGATAGATACCTCGATTACTGCTCATCCATAGGTTGGACCGTGAGTCCTCCAAAATCTGAAATACGCCGTTGTTGAACAATCCTTGCTCGACGGTATATTTGGTAAATTTGCCCTTCTCGAAACGGCCAAGCCCGCCGTCGTAGGTTCCGATCCAAAGAACTCCATCACCGTCCTCGTATAGTGCCCGAATGCTGTTGCTCGGAAGTCCGTCGTGGTCGGTCCAGGTCCGCACCTGCCCGCCGTGCAGCCAGGATAATCCGCCGTAGCCAGCGACCCACAGTGCGCCGTCTCGGCCATCAATGATGACCCGGACATCATCGGTTGCGAGGCCATCTTTCTTCGTAAAGAGCGTCCAGCGCCCCGTCTCATGCAAGCAACAGTCCGGCAACGCACTCGGCGAGGACTGGGCAAGTTTTCCGGAATTGCTTCCGTGTGTTGACCAGGCATCGCTTGGCTGCCGACTTAGCCGTATCAGACCTTCGTCGCAACCAAACCACATCGCACCCTGCGGGTCTTGATGAATAGCCCGAATTGTGGCCCCACTGACTAATGCATCCCCGGTTATACCGAACTTATTTCTGAATGGCCGCTTGGGGGCGGCGCCGTCATTTCGCATGCATGCAAGGCCGGTCTCCGTACCCACCCACAACACCCCGCTTCTGTCTTCAAAAATCGCAGTAATGGCATTTGACGTCAGACCATCCGCACTCGTAAAGGTTGTGATCTTCTCATCTTTCAACCGGCACAGACCGCCGCCCCTGGTCCCGAACCAGATTGCTTTGTCCGGGCTTTGGTAAACGGAATACACGTTCGGATCCGACACCCCCTGTGCTTTCGAATAGACCTGGATCGCCGGCGTATGTAGGCGGAACAATCCCTGGCCCTCCGTCGAGAGCCAGATGTTATGCTCCCGATCTTCAAAAAGGGTGTTGAAGGCAATTCGCGCCGGGTGGGTGGCTGGCGGCAGTTCCAGATATTGCACCCAGCCCGTAATAGGAGACCAAAGAAAATTGCTGTACCAGACATTCCCCTCCGAGTCCCGATAAGCTGACCGGGAACCGGCTCGGGGATGCGAAGCAGATTGCACTGCGCTGTCGGACGAAATGTTTGACCATCGGCCGTTTACCAGCGTGCTGCGCTGGCCCTTCTGTGTAGCCAACCAAATCCGGTTGCCAAGATCTACGCCCACAATCGGGGGCACGCTGCTTCCCCATCCGGGCGGAAGTGAGTACTGCATTCGTTTTCCGTGGGCCAACACATAGAACGCCTTCTCGCCGAGTTTCCAGAAACCCGCTCGCCCATCGGAACTCAGAACTCCGAAGTATTTGCCCTCCGGGGTTTTTACAGGAATGAATCGCTGGTCGGCCGGACGCCACTCCACCACAGAGTTGCGAACAAGCATCCACAGATTACCTCCGCCCTCAGTAATGCCAAGTACCGTGTTTGAGGTCAATCCGTCTCGTACCGTGTAAGTTGTAAACGCGCCGCTGTGGTACCGCGTCACACCGCTTCCCTCGGTGCCGGCCCAAATATCGCCATCCACGGTGCAGAAAAGAGAGCCGAAGCGATTACCGGCGATGCCCGCCGTGTTGCTTCTGTTGAATGTCCTGAAACGGATGCCGTCGAACCGAACGAGACCATCGAAGGTTGCCAACCAGAGGTAGCCGTCCGGTGTCTGACAGATCGCCCGAATGATGTTTTGTGGCAGGCCGTTCTCTGCCGTCCAGGAATCGACCGTTACCTGAGCGACAGCCCTGAATGCCACGAACGAGAACAGAGCAACAGCCCAATAGAGTCGCACAGAACAGAAATGCGCTCGCGCGTTCTCGAACACCGCTGGCCACCCAACAAGATTAAAGGCTAAGTGATAAGAATATCTGGATGCCGGGGCTCGGTCAATGCCGTCTATATTGCTTTTTCTGCTGCCTGTGGCATAATCTAATTTCATGGCGGCGTTTGCGGTCAGCTCGTATTGGTTTCGATTCTGGTATTGGCCTGGATCGTACCGGGGGGCGTCCGCTTAAAGCTGAAGCAGCGGAAAAGTTTTGAAAGGAGGCCCACTCGGAAACGGGTGGGCCTTTTGCTGTTTAAAGACCTGAATTGCAGGAAGTCCACCAAGTTGTGAGGGGCAGATGATTATCTCGATGAAACTGCACGCGACCAGGGCGGAGATCGACGCCGTAGTCGAACGTATCCAGGAATTCGGATACAAGGTTCACTCCATTGAAGGTGAAGAGCGCGTCGTCATTGGGGTGGTAGGGCTTGGCGATGTGACCCCTTGCCTGGAGTCTCTCGAAGCCATGCCGCAGGTTGACAAGGCTGTCCGCATCTCCGCTCCTTATAAATTTGTCAGCCGTGAGTTCCGCTCCACCAAGTCACAAATTGTTGCGAATGGCGTAGAGATTGGCGGCGACACGTTTGTCACCATGGCGGGGCCGTGTTCGGTTGAGAGCGAGCGCCAGATTATTGACACCGCTCAGTTTGTCGCCCGACATGGCGCTCAGTTCCTTCGCGGTGGCGCCTTTAAGCCGCGCACTTCGCCCTACGATTTCCAGGGTCTCGAAGAAGCTGGTCTGAAACTCCTGCGCAAGGCGAAGGACGAAACCGGCCTCGGAATTATCACGGAAGTCATGAGCGACCGCGATGTCGATCTGATAGCCGAGTACGCCGATATTCTGCAGATCGGTGCACGCAACATGCAGAATTTCGCGCTGCTGAAGACGCTTGGAAGAGCCAACCGGCCCGTCATGCTGAAGCGCGGCTTGAGCTCCACTATCAAAGAGTTACTGATGTCGGCGGAGTACATCGTCGCCCACGGAAATCCGAACGTCATCCTCTGCGAGCGCGGCATCCGCACCTTCGAGACGGAAACCCGCAACACGTGCGACATCACGGCAGTTGCTGTTCTCAACGAACTCTCGCACCTTCCCGTAGTGCTCGATCCCAGCCACGCCACCGGTAGACGAAGCCTCGTTCCGGCATTGTCCCGGGCGGGTGTGGCCATCGGCGCAGACGGCCTGATCGTTGAAGTGCATCCGTGCCCGGAGAAGGCCATGAGCGACGGCGCACAATCACTGTCATTCCCGCAATTTGCGGGCATGATGGACGACCTCGGGCCATATATAAATCTTTGGAAAGAATCGCGAGTCGCGGCGCTCGCGACTGCATAGCCATTGCGGAGATCGGATTGCGAATCCGGCTCACACCGCCGATCTTCTTACTTCTGCTCGCGGTCGCGATTGGTTCTTTGGTTTTCGGAATCCACCGCTATCGGTTTCGCTTTGTCAGAGCTGCTCCCGACTTGGTGAATTTGGTTCCACCCGGGACCAGTGCAACCTTGTTTTTTGATTTCGATCTGGTCCGTCGCGCGCACCTTCGCATCTTTGAGCCGGCTCAAGCTGCTCACGGTGCGGAGTACCAACGCTTTGTCTCCGAGACCGGCTTTGATTACTGGCGCGACCTGGATGCTTTCTCCGCCAGTTTGAGTCCCTCGCAAATGATCTTTGCGATAAAAGGCCGCTTCGACTGGGACCGCCTCGCGCTGTATGTGCGCACTCACCAAGGCATTTGCACACGCTCACACTGCGAAGCCCCGTCGATGCCCGGCCGGTGGGCTTCCTGGCGTCAACTTCAGCCGGATGTGATGCTTCTGGCCATAAGTGTCGATCGCGACGCGGTCGAGAAGATCGGGCCGAAGGCCACCGCATTCAGGAATACTGCAATCGCTCCGGTATGGGTTCGTTTGGAAAAGAGCGCGCTCCAGAAGTCTGCCAACTGGCCATCGGCGGCGGCGTTGCTCGCCGCATCGCTGAAACAATCGGACGCGGTTACGTTCTCGGTGACCGGGGCGGCGGATGCCTTGGACCTTCACATGGATGCGGTGTTCGCTAGCGACCGGCAGGCCCAAACGACTGCGAATCAGCTCGCGCTCGAAACCAGGATGTTAAAGCTGGAAATTACCCGGGAGCATCACCAGCCAAGCCCCGCCAATCTCACCGGCTTACTCACGGCGGGTTCGTTTAAGGTCTCGGACCGTGAGGTTCTCGGCAGTTGGCCGATTCGAAACGAACTGCTCGAAGCACTACAGTAGCGCGCAAAGCGCAGGGCGGCCGTGCCCCGAGCGCTGCAGAAAAATTCCACCTGCCCTATAGGAATACGCTAATGTCTCGATAGCCACGATCACCCCATTCGATGAGCTGCGGCGGATCCTCGGACCACCAGACAACCACGCGGCCGTTCAACGACTCGTCAGCGGCGATTCGATGAACCATTTCGGCAACCTCCGCGACTGGCAGCAGTCTTGATGGGACTCCGCGCTGCGCGCGCTCGGCCGGACTCAGCGATTCCCAATACTGACGTGGACCATCGGTCGCGATCCAACCGGGCGCCAGGCAGTTTATTCTGATTCCATCTGCAGCTAGTTCGCGGCCAAGTACAGTTGTCAATCGAATCACTGCAGCTTTGGCGACATCATAACCAGAGAATCCGCCCGGGGTTTTCCGCCCGTTCCAGAGCGCCGAGATGGAAGCCATGTTGACGATTGAGCCACCGCCATGGCGGCGCATTACCTCAATCGCGTAGCGCGTCGCGTTCAGTGTTCCAAACAGGTCAGTTTGGAGCGGAGGACCCCAACCGCCGATTCCTTCCCCTGATGGCGCTGGCGCTGAGGCGTTATTCACGAGAACGGAGAGCCCGCCAAATTCAGATTCTGTAAACTCCATCAAAGCGCGAGTCAGCGCTTCATCAGCAACGTCGGCTTTGTGGAAGACGGCTCTTCCTCCAATCGCTTCGATTAGCCGTACGGTTTCGTGGCCGCCTGTTTCGTTAATGTCGCAGACGATTACCGGGAACTCCCGGGCAAAACGGATCGCGATCGCCCGGCCGCATCCGGTTCCCCCAGAACCAGTGACCAGCACTGGTCCCA
>JAFARV010001041.1 GCA_019245255.1 Acidobacteriaceae bacterium
CGGAGGATCGATAGATGGCCCCATCACCGCTGTTCCCGATACTTCCGTTTTCGGACCGGCGCGCCACCAGGAGGTAGAGATCTCCCTTAGGAGATCGAACGATTCGCCAAGCAAGCGGCTCCCGTTGCATGATCCCCCGGTTCTTGAGTGCCCACGTGCGTCCCCCGTCGACGCTCTTGTACACGCCACGCCCGAATCCCGCAACGTACAGCACGCGGGCGTTCACGGGACTCGAAGGATCGAGCACAATGTGCGTTGCCGCGGTCTCGTCCATGCCCCTGTTCGAAGGCCTCCAGGTACGGCCCCCGTCATCGCTGCCGCAGACGCCGCCTCGATATGTCAGAACAGACCTGTGGCGCCACATCTTAGGACGCGGAAGGTCATGCGTGTTGCTGTTGACGCTCCAAACGCGGCCGCGCACCTCGGGATCAAAGACCATCCAGTACGTCGTATTGCGCCATTCTCTGGGAACACCGGCGGTGGAGCTCATCCACGAAGAGCCGCCGTCTTCACTTCGAAACAGGCCGATATCAGTGTACGTGATGAATTGACGTTTGAGATTGAAGGGATCAAAGTGTACTCCGTAGCTGGTCGTAACGTCGAGCCCCGTCGAGGTCCATCCCGCATCCGTTTTTCTCGAATACACCGCCGTCCAGGTGCGGCCTCCATCGAGCGTTCGCATGGTGCGGCCCAGATCCGTTGCGTAGCAGATGGCGCCATCCTGATCTGCGACGCCGAGCATCAGCGGGACGCCTCCCCAATCGGTCCCGAACGTAGGCGTAATCCACGCATCGTGAATATTGGGTGCAGGGGTTTGCGTCTCTTTCCAGACCAGAGTCCAGCTTTGCCCGCAATCGCTGGTCTTAGCGACGCCCATCCACTTCTGTCCATCGAGCGCCAGACCTTCATACGACACATACGCTACGCTCGCGTGATGAAGACTGGAAGCGACCGCCTGAAGCGTCGCACCGGCGCCTGGAAGTTGGCGCGACACCCATGTGGCTCCGCCGTCCTGCGAGACAAAGATCTTGTCGCGTGCGATGCCGTATAGATTCGGAGGGCTACCGGCCATGTCGATAAACTCCTCCGGCGTGCGAAGTGTCTTTACCGAGCTTCCCGACCAGACGGCGACTGAGTGAACTCCGGACATGTAAACCGATCCGGAAGCGACCCAGATTTTCTTCGGATGCTCGGACAAATCCGCTTTTCGGATCCACGTCTCTCCGCCATCTCGCGACATAAAGAGTGCCGGCGGTGTATTCTCGCCCGTGCCGGCGTACAGTATCCCTGAGTTCGCCGGATCGATTGCAAGCGCAGAAAGCACACCCAATGGATTGGGGTCTGCGACGATCGTCTCATCCGCGTGGTCGGAACTCATCCGGACGCCGCGAATGGCAGAACGCTTCGGGTAGATCATCTCCCAGCTCGCGCCGGCATCGCGGCTTCGCCATAAGCCCGTCGCCTGAAGATAGATGACCTTCGGGTCGTTTGGATCAAAGACAAAAAACTGAGTAGTCCCGTGCAGGTTGAACATGCGCCACGAGCGTCCAGCATCGTGCGTAATATAGTTGCCTGTCATATCGCACGAAACCAGGACCGTATTTGGATCATGCGGGCTGAGGGTGGGATTGAACATCGCGCCGCCGCCACCCGGGCCGAGGACACGAAACTCGCTGGCCCCGAGCACGGAACTGCAAAGAAAAAGAAGACAGAGGTAGAGACGTGACAAGGTTTGCTTTACTTTCTGTAAATTGCTTTTAATTACTATTCCGCAGTCCGCCTTGTCTTGTCAACGGAGGATTTTGTGGGGCGCGCGCCCACGACGCCCTCCAGCCGCCGGTCTGTACGGCACCTGCACGGATTCGTTTCATCAGATAATCAGTCGAAGTGCGACGAACGATTGCTCCCGATCTCGAAACCGAAGAGAGATCAACGACCGGTTCCGGCGGCGCGGGCATTCGTTGTCCGAAGTGCAGGTGGAAGCCGACGGCCAAGGATAGATGGCTTTGCGTCAAATGCGGCCACCTTTGGAACACCTTCGATACTGGCGGAGTCTGCCCCGGGTGTCTCTTTCAGTGGACGGAGACCGCTTGTCTACGCTGTCACAAGTGGTCAGCGCATTCGGACTGGTATCCACGGGACTAGCGAGACAGCTGAGAGCTTTTAGCTGTCAGCTAGAGCCGCCGCCCCCTCGGCACCTGCAACTACACATCGCATGCGCGACTATGAAGCGTGTATTCGCTCCAGCTGCGCTGCCCGGCCAGCGAGGTCGATCTCGTCTCCGGTGAGCTTTGGGAACTGGGCACCGAAGGCATCCGCGAGGTCGACTATGGCGAGGACGTGCTGCTCATTGCCACCTTTGCGAAGCACACAAGCGGCGCCGAACTACACCGTTTCGCGGCATTCTCGCCGGAATGGGAACGGGAAGAGGCAACCGACTGGGTCGAGCACACGCACCAGTGGTGGCCTGCGCGCGCGATCGCGAATCGCATCTTTCTCGCTCCTTTGTGGTCGCACGACGAAACCCCGCCCGGACGCGTTCGCGTCGTCCACAACCCTGGCCTCGCATCCGGAACCGGCGAACATCCCTGTACGCAACTCGCCCTCGCCGCGCTCGAGCGCAACATCACTCCTGGCGATCGAGCGCTCGATATCGGCACCGGATCCGGTATTCTCGCGATTGCCGCTCTTCGCCTCGGAGCCCGTGTCGCGGTGGGTGTCGACACCGATCTCGCTGCGCTTCCGACCGCGCGTGCAAACTTCGAACTGAATGAATTTGCGCCAACCCTCATCGCCGGATCAGCCGCCTGCTTGCACGACGCATGCTCGGATGTTACTGTCGCAAACATCAGCGGCACCGTGCTGCTCGCTATCTTCGACGATCTCCTTCGTGTCACCTCCGCCGCCGGCCGTCTGATACTGACGGGCTTCACGGAAAGCGAGACCCGCACCTTCGCCGGGCTGCTTCGCAATCCCGAACTGACAGTTATGAATGAGTGGAACTGCGTTTCCGGCCACGTGTTGTAGGCGTTTTGCCAGTGGCCTGCTTTTCCTCCTGCAAGCGAGCCAGCGCATCTTCCAACCGTTGCGCACCCTTCAATACCGGCGCGAAAATGTCGCCCATTCGCTCAAACCTCTCAGGAGCATTCTCAATCCGGAAGTCACTCGGCCGCAGACCGCGCTTCACTTCCTTCCATTCGAGCGGGGTTGCCACCGGCGCACCGTCATAAGCGCGAACTACATAAGGAGCCGCAATTGTCTTGCCGATCCCGATCTGTAAGTAATCGAAGTACACGCGCCCCTTTTGGCGCTTGTTGACACTTCTCGGTGTCGTGAACAGATCGGGTTGCCGCGCCAGCGCAAGATGCGAAATCAGCTCCGCGAAACTTCGAATCTGATCGTAGCTGTATATTGGCTCGAACGGAACGTAGACGTGCAAGCCGTCGCCGCCCGTTGTTTTGGGGTAGCCGTGCAGCCCGAGTTCATCCAGAATTTCACGCACCAACAGCGCGGCGTCAACTAGCAGGTCGAACGACGCATCCACCGGATCCAGATCCAGCAGCATCCAGTCGGGACACTCGAGGTTGCCCACGCGGCTCATCCACGGATTCTGATCGATACAGCCGAGATTCGCCAGATACAGCAGACTCGCGCGGTTGTCCGCTAATGGATAGTGATTCAGTTTCGGCGGATGATGCTCTTGAATCGGATGGCAGCGCAGCCACTCCGGGAAATGCTGTGCATTCTTCTGAAAGAAGAACTCTTCCGCAATGCCGTTCGGATAACGCTTCATCGAAAGCGGACGGTCTTTCAAGTGCGGCAGGAGAAACTGGGAAACGCGATCGTAAAACCCGAGCAGATCGCGCTTCTTCCATCCATCCTTCGGAAACATTACCTTTTCCAGGTTGCTGAACTTCAGTCGATGGCCATCGACCTCAACGATCGCTTCCTTCCCGGAAAGGTCCAGCCCTTCGATATCGCCGCCCGTCGCCGCTTCCGGTTCTTGCTGTGGTACTTCCTCCTCCTCAACTACGTCATCTGCCGTCTTGTCGGTTCGCAAACCAACGAACACCGGGGCTCGCAGCATTCCATCGGGAGTCTTCTCGAGAAATCGCACCTGGGCCACCACTTCGGGCCGCACCCACGTCACATCCTTGATGCGCGGCTTTGGCGTGAGCGGCGACGTTTTCGTGATCAGCGGCTCCAGTTGTTCGTAGATCGCCTTCATCGTCTTCTGATCGAAGCCTGTGCCCACTTGCCCGGCGTGCCGCAGTTTGCCATCGTCGTTAACGCCAAGCACCAGCGCTCCGAAATAGTCGCGCTCGCCTTGCGTGAAACCCGCAATCACGAACTCCTGCTCATTCACGACCTTCAGCTTCAGCCAGCAGTTTGAACGTGTCCCTTGGTAAGTGCTGTGCCGATCTTTGGCAAGGATGCCTTCGAGTCCCATTTGCCGGGCGGCTTCAAACATCTCATCGCCGGAGGTCTCGAACACCTCCGAAATCCGGATGTGCTCATTCGGAGTCACAATCGATTGCAGTACCCGCCGCCGCTCTTCGAGCTCCATCCCGCGCAGGTCATAGCCATCCGCATACAACACATCGAACAGGAACAACGTTACTGGAGTGCTCTCGACAAGCGACGGCACGGCGATGGCATTGGCGCCGATGCGTGGCTGGATCATGTTGAACCGCGCCCGGCCGTTCTCGTCCAACACGCAGATTTCTCCGTCGAGCCAGGCCGTCTTCGCGCTCACAGCCTGCGGCAGCGACGCAAGTTCCGGATACTGCTTCTCGCAGCGATTTCCCCTGCGCGAATGGATCTCGAGCTTCCCACCGTTCAGCTTGCACAACGCGCGTACGCCATCCCACTTAATCTCGTAAATCCAACGCGAACCGCCCGGCGGGTGCCGTACCGCCGTCGCGAGCATCGCATCCATACCCGATGGCAGCATGGCTCGCTTCGCCCCTTTAAGGTCCGAAATCTGCAAAGCCGGAATGTCATTCGCAATCTCGTCCTGCGAGCGTCGCGTAGCCACACTCCAGGCAAATTCATCCACGTCGTATCCAGGTACGGCGAACTCGTCCTGTTTCTTGATCAGCAGCCACTCATTGCCCTTACCCGCGTGCTTCATGTGCACAATCGCGAATGAGCCGTTCAATTTCGTGCCATGGAGGGCAAACTTAAAGTCGCCGCGTTCGAGTTGCTGCTCCGCGGCAACATCGCCCAGCACCTCATACGTGCCTTTGTCCCAAAGCATGACGCTGCCACCGCCGTACTGCCCTTTTGGGATGTTCCCTTCGAAGGTGCCGTAATCGAACGGGTGATCCTCCACCTTCATCGCCAGCGCTTTGCGTTTCGGGTCGAGGCTCGGACCCTTCGGAACAGCCCAGCTCACCAGCACGCCGCCCACCTCGAGACGGAAGTCGTAATGCAGCCGCGTGGCATCGTGCCGCTGCACGCAGAAGAAACCGCCGCGGGTTTCCGACGCTGCTTTGACTTTGCCGGGCGCGGGTTCCGGAGTTTTTTCGAAGTCGCGTTTGCGAACGTAATCGGTCAGGCCGGGGCTTCGGGGGGCCATGATGCAATTGTTAACTAATGGGAATCAGCGGTCCGCTATCCGCGATCCGCTATCCGCGGTTGGGATTCAGCGATGAATTTTGCTGAGCAGTTAAAAAGCCAGCTCAATATTGTGGACGTGATCGGGCAGTATGTTCGCCTAAAGCGGCAAGGAAGCGGGCGTTATGTCGGGCTCTGTCCGTTTCATTCCGAGAAGACGCCGTCGTTCAGCGTGAACGGGACGCTCCAGTACTACAAGTGCTTCGGATGTGAGGCGGGCGGAGACGTGTTCCGGTTTGTGATGGAACATGACCGGCTCACGTTTCCGGAGGCGATCAAGCAACTGGCTGAGCGATACGGGATCCCGAT
>JAFARV010000034.1 GCA_019245255.1 Acidobacteriaceae bacterium
CCTATTGCGTGAAGCCAGTCAACGATTCGGCGCAAATCGGAATGGCCGAGTCCGAAGCGGTCTGCGAACTCCTCCGGCGCGAGCCACTGATGGTAGTTCGCATTTGCCGGATCCTGTTGCGCTCGCAGCAAATTCTGCAGATCCGAAGCTTGCTCCGGCGTCATCGCGAAGTGCACTGTAATATGCGGCAATTCGAGTGATGGGTCAGCTTCACCCTGGTCGTAATCGGGAGACGCCAGAGGATGTACGTTGCCGCGCAGGACGAAATCGTGGTCCTGCTCAATGCGCGCATGGATACGGGACGAAGCGGCGGCTAAGGGCGGCGCGGCAATGCACACCCCTGCCATCCAGATGCAGATAGCTTTGGCGAACAAAGGCCATTGTCGCTTACTTTCCGCAGCAAGCGGGAGCAACCTAGAGGTACTTACAGTTCTAAAAAATATCCCTTACTGCGCGGTAACGGCTAGCGAGACGGAATGACTCAAAGTACCCGAGACCGCGGTGATTGTGACATTCCCGGTTGCAACTGTTTCCGTGACGTTTGCGGGCGTCGACGGCGAACTGCCATTACCGCAGCCAGCCATGATAAGCAACCCGGCGAGGGCGAACCCTCCAGCGAGCATCCGTCTCCGTCGAACGAGAGTGGTAACGATGGCAGCGAGGAGCGCAACCGCGGCCAATAGCCACCAGTTACGAATTCGTGGAGGGGATTGTAACCATGGGACGACAGAGCCGGAACTCGACCGGCTGATGGTCAACGTTGCCGTTTGCGTACCGGACCCGGATACGGACGTGGGTAAGCTGCAAGTTACATTCGTCAGGGACGAAGGAACAGAGCAGCTGAGCGTAATATTGCCGGTGTAATTGGAGTATCGAGTGATTTGAAGAGATGCGGTCGTCGAGGACCCGCTCGACACCGTTAGTGACGTGGGGTTGACGGTGACGCTAAAATCGAAACCCCATTCGTTGATAAGATTTGCGCCGTTGATGCTGCCGATACCGGTGACCTGGTCATAGCCAGTACCAGCTACGAACCCAAGCGTACCTGTGGTGCAGTTCGGAGTACCGATCTTACAAGGCACCTGATTGTTTCCCGATGTTATGTCGTGAAACGCATCGGTTGAAATCGAAGCCAAGGTGTAGAGAATCTGGTTTGCGTTTCCCTGCTTCTGCTGTGTGTTCTGATTGATGAGTGCGATCAGGCCAGCGATGGTCGGAGGTCCGATGGAGGTTCCACCGACCACATCCAAAGTTGTATCCGCTGCACGAAAACCATTGACGCACGATCCGGCGGAGCAGATGAGATATCCATCGTGATCGCTCGATGCATCGATGGCAATATCAGGAACATCGCGGAAACCGTCGTTCGGAACGCCCGTGCCCTGCTGCCAACTCGGCTTGGTAAAGACTGTGCTCGCTCCGCCGCCGCTAGCTGAAAGTGATTTGTCTTCGGCTGTATCATTCCAGGCAATCTCAGGAATGTAGGAAACCGCCGAGCCATTGTTTGAATTGTTGGTAGCGTTCCAGTAAGTTCCGGTTCCTTCGGTGAATTCAGTTCCGCCGACGCCAGTCACATACGGACTGCTGGCGGGGAAATCGACCGCGAGTCCCTGACTTGCCTGAGCAGGTGGATTCCCCGAGCCGGTGCCACCATCACAGTCCGCAGCACCGGTATCGCCAGATGCAGCCGTGATGGTGATGCCTTGAGCGTTGGCTTGCTGGAACTGAGTGTTCATCGAGTTCAACGTGCTGGCGCCGGTTTGGGGCTCGCAAGCTCCGTAGCTGATACTGATCACCGGGGCAACGTTGTTATCAATTGCATAAGTTAGCGACGTGAAGACGTCCTTTGAATTGACGTAAATTATGGTTGCGTTTCGGGCGACCGCACCAGCCCACTCGACATCAAGATCCGCTTCCGATTCGTCACCGCTGACAGTGCCCGGGTCGGTGCCGGTCAGTATGATTTGGGGGTCGCTAGCAGTAAGTCCGGACGCGCTGCGAAATGCGCGAATGTCGTTGAGGTCAATGTCGGTTTGACCGACTACCGCGACCGTCTGCCCGGTCCCGTCAGTGCCGGCGTTGTAAAGCGAATGCAGATTGTAAATCGTCGCGAAGTCGTCGGGAGCAACGAAGTGATTGCCCGTGATATTGGACGTGAAATGAGGATGGACACGAACCGAGTGCGGATGAGGATGAAAATCATTCAGTCCGCGGATACCAGAAACCATTCCTTCCAACGCGCGTGGCAACACGGGTTCGGAAAGGTTGGCGTAGTGAGTTTCACCTCTGTAAACAAAGCGGTGAATGGGCGTTTGAAACTCGGCACGAACGAGAGCAGCATTGCCGGCCATGGTAACGAAGGTACGGCTGCGCGCCGCTTCAACATCAGTGAAACCGAGGCTCTGCAGCCAGTTGACGACCTTTATCATGTCGCTTTCGCTGAGGCCAAATCGATCTGCAAACTGTTCCGGCGTGAGCCATTTGTGGTACTGCGGGCTTAATCGATCCTGCTGAGCTGCAAGCAGATTCTTCAGTTCGCGCGCTTGCGCAGTAGTCATGGTGAAGTGAATCGAAATGCGAGAGAGCTGCAGCGAGCTTTCGGCTTCACCTTGATCTTGTGCCTGTAGGATCAGCGGATGCACAGCACCGGAAAACGTGAATGTGTGACCGTTTTCAATTACGTGCTGGTGAATGCGTGAGGGCGGCGACGCCACACCGGGAATGACGAACACCAGGCTGGCGACAGCAGCCAGGAGTAGCTTGCATGCAGAATTCTGTACCTTCATAACACTACTGCGGGGACGACGTTAGGACGTGTGGTGCAACTGCGAAGTTACATTAAGGGCTCTATAGCGCGGCGGCGGAAAGACAGGCATCCGTTTGCAGCCCACGCCAGCGGTGCACCAGGTCCTGGGCTGCACCTCGCCAATTAGGAAAGTGAAATTCAAAGCCGTTTTTCTTAAGTATGCCGGGGACGACGCGCCGGCTTTTGAGGAACAGCTCGGTTTCCGTGCGGAGCGCCACGGCACCGACCGCAAGCATCCAGCGTGGGGCGGGAACGCCGATGTAAGTTGTGCACCAGGCATGGCGAAGGCAGCGCATAAAGTAGTGGTTGGGAACCGGACATGGCGAACAGACATTCACTGGTCCTTCGACGTTCTGGTGCTGAATCAGGAACTCGACCGCGCGTATGAAATCGGCATCGTGTATCCAGGAGACAAACTGGTCGCCCGGCCCCAGGGTTCCACCTAAGCCCATTCGAATTAAGTGCAGCAGGCA
>JAFARV010000159.1 GCA_019245255.1 Acidobacteriaceae bacterium
GCCGGCAAGGCTTTGGGCGCCGGCTTCGAGGCGATGCAATCGTATCGCCAGGCGGGAGGGGCCATTGCCTTTGCAGCTATCCCTGCGGGCGCGGATCCGACGGCGATCAACACCGAATTGCAGAAAATTATCGCTGCATACGTGAAGAATGGCGTTCCTCCCGACCTCGTCGAAGCCGCAAAAAAAGGCGAAGTAGCCAGCGCCGAGTTCGGACGAAACTCGATCGGCAATCTGGCGGGACTCTGGTCGCAGGCGCTCGCGGATGAAGGACGCGGGTCGCCGGATGAAGATGTAGAAGCAATCAATCGCGTTACCGTCGACGACGTGAACCGCGTCGCCAAGACTTACTTAGGCACTCCTGATTTCGTTGTTGCAACATTGAAGCCGAAGCCTTCCGGCGAAGCCGTTGCGAACAAGGGATTTGGTGGAACGGAAAAAACGACTGCAGCGCCCACCAAACCGGTTGAGTTACCGGACTGGGCGGAGGCGGCCGTGAAGTCGCTGCGAGTGCCTGTCAGCACGCTGCATGCATCGGATGAGAAGCTTCCGAACGGGATGCGGCTGATCGTAGAAACGGAAAACACCAGCCCGACCATCACCGTCGTAGGTTCCATCAAAACGCAAGCCGAAATGGAAACGCCCCCCGGGCAGGACGGCGTGTCCGATGTACTCGATGGTCTGTTCTCCTACGGTACGAAGACCCTGGACCGGCTCGCGTTCCAGAAGGCGCTGGACGATATCGCGGCCGCGGAAACTGCAGGCGGAAGCTTCAATTTGAAAGTGCTGAAGCAGTATTTCGATCGCGGCATGCAGTTGCTGGCGGACAACGAACTACATCCGGCTCTGCCGGAAGATGCTTTCAAAGTTGTTCAGCGGCAAACAGCGCTGGCCGTCGAAGGGCAGCTGCAGAGTCCCGAATACCGGTTCGAGCGTGCCCTCGCCCAGGCGTTATTGCCCGCGAAGGACCCGTTATTGCGAGAGACGACGCCTAAGACAGTTTCGAGCGTCCGCTATGAGGACGTAACCGCCTACTATTCACACGTGTTTCGTCCGGACCTGACAACGCTCGTCGTGATCGGAGATGTAACACCGGAGGAAGCGCGTCAGGTTGTTGAAAAATATTTTGGTGAATGGAAAACAAACGGGCCGGCGCCCGATGTTGTATTGCCTCCTGTCCCGGCGAACAAGCCAAGCGCGACCGACGTTCCCGACCCCAGCCAGATTCAGGACACAGTAGACCTGACCGAAGAATTGGAAATGAACCGGTTCAATCAGGACTACTATGCTCTGCAAGTCGGCAATCATGTGCTGGGTGGCGGTTTCTATGCGACCAGGCTCTATCGTGACGTGCGTCAGCAGGCCGGCTTAGTGTACGAGATCGAGAACAGATTACAGGCCGGGGAGTCCCGTTCGGAGTTTTCAGTCGAGTACGGGTGCGATCCACAGAACGTGTCGAAGGCGCGTGCCCTGATCGAAGGAGAGTTACTCGCGATGCAGAAGTACGATGTCACGGGTGCGGAGCTTCAGCAAGCGAAAGCGCTGTTGCTTCGACAAATTCCGCTTGGCGAATCGAGTGAAGACGATGTCGCCGCGGGGATGATTGCGCGCGCACGCATCGGCTTGCCTCTCGACGAGCCATTCCGGGCGGCCAGGCGGTACTACGACATCAGCGCCGCCGAGGTGCGACAAGCCTTTGCAAAGTGGATCGATCCCAAGGATCTGGTTCAGATTGTGCGGGGACCAACGCCTCATTAGACGCGCCGCTAAAATGAAGATGAGGATGTCGCGGCTTTTTTCGCGGTCTGAGTTGATCGCACAGCGCCAGGTCTGGAGAGCAGAAGGCAAAAAGGTCGTGTTTACAAACGGCTGCTACGACATTCTTCATCCCGGTCATATTCGCCTGCTGGAACGTGCGCGATCGCTCGGAGACGTTTTGCTTCTTGCACTCAATACCGATGCGAGCGTGCGAAAACTGAAAGGCGCCACTCGGCCTTTTTTCGACGAACAGGCACGCGCGGAGCTTGTGCTTCACTTAGAAGCAGTTGACGCGGTAACGCTGTTTGATGAAGATACGCCGCGCGAGTTGATAGCCGCCGTGCTGCCGGATGTTTTGGTAAAGGGTGCGGACTGGGCTCACTTCATTGCCGGGCGTGAAGAGGTTGAAGCCGCGGGCGGTCAGGTATATGCGCTGCCGCTCGAGCCCGGCTTCTCCACTACCGACATAGCACAGAAGATCTTGGCGCAGCGCCAAGTCACGCAGTGATTCACCCGGGTACTCGCGAACTCCTGCAATCGGCCGCAAGACAGCAGGACTTCCAATTACTGTTGCAGAAGCTCACGCGGGGCGAACGCGGTCCGTTCACCGTGAGTGGCTTAGTTACTACAGCAAAGGCGCTCTATACGGTCCTGCTGTACCAAGCGACAGAGAAGCCGATTCTCGTTCTGGTCGACGGAAACAAGGAAGCAGAGTCGCTCTACGAGTCGATTGGAGTGTTCTTTCAGATCTTCTTCGAAGGCCGCGACCTGCAGGAACCGCAGATCATTCCTGCACTCGACGTTTTGCCGCACCAACGGCTATCGCCCCACAACGAAATTGCTGAAACGCGTGCGACAGGGCTATGGCGGCTGTCGACCAAGAAGGTCCCGATTATGGTTGCGCCGATCGCATCGGCACTGCTGCGGACCGAGGCGGCAGATTTCTATCGCCAGCTTGCGCTCACGCTTCGCGTTGGGGAAGAACTTCCGCTGGATGAGTTGATTCACCATCTCGAGAGTATCGGGTACGAACACCGTGAGCCGGTTGAGATGGTCGGCGAATACTCGCTGCGGGGCGGGATCTTCGACGTGTTTCCGGCAGAAACGGCGCGGCCTGTTCGCATCGAGTTCTTCGGCGACGAGGTGGAATCGATCCGGCAGTTTGACGTCGAATCTCAGCGCTCGGTTCTGAAGATTTCATCCACAACACTGCTGCCGCTTGCTGAGTATCCCCGATCGCGATCGCTTCTTCGGCAGCTCGGTCAGGCGGCGGAAGCCGCCGATCTGGAAATATCAAATCCCGGCGAGGTGTTTTCCGGATGGGAGTTTCTGGTGCCGCTGGTCCGGCCCCGGAACGACAATCTGCTGTCATTGCAGCCGGATGCGTATGTTCTGCTTGACGAACCGGACGCCGTCAAGTCCGCAGGTGAGCGGCTATGGCATCGGCTGGAGCACCCGGATCGCCCTGCCCCGATCGAGCCCGAAAAGAATTTCTTGAGATGGGAGGAACTCAACCAGGTCCTCGAGCCGCGCACGCGGATTAGTTTTCAGGAACTCGAGCTGGTTGCCGGTCCTGATTCGACAAACCGCTTTCACATTTCCAGCCGTCCCTCGCTTACGTTCCAGGGCAATATGCCCGTAGCCGTCGCGGAAGCTCGCAATCTGATTCAAGCGGGCAACCGGGTGGCATTTTTCGCTGCCTCAACAGGTGAGCTGGAGCGCTTGGCCGATATTCTGCAGGAGTACTCGGTTCCCTATCAACTTGGCATCGAGTCTACGTCAGGCGCACGCTCCTCGTTGGCAGAGCGTGCGTATCACGCAGGCGCGGTTTCGAGTACATATCTGATTAAAGGGTGCGTCCGCAGAGGCGCCGTTTTGGCCGACTCAGCGCTCGCGGTCCTTGGCTCTGAGGACTTGTTTGAGACCTCCGACCTCATCGTGCGGCAGCCTACCAAATCGCAATTGGCTGCATTTCAGGCGGACATCGCAGACTTGAAGCCTGGCGATTTCGTTGTGCATACGACGCACGGTATCGGCCAGTTTCTCGGCATTCGCGAAATCACTCAAGGCGATCAGAAGGGCGACTTCATGCTGCTCGAGTACGCGGGCGAATCGAAGCTGTACGTTCCGCTAAGCCGCCTTGATCTGGTCACGAAATATCGTGGCGCGGGCGAGGCAAAGCCCCATCTCGACCGCCTGGGCGGAGTCACTTGGGAGAAGACCAAATCGCGCGTTAAAGCCAAGATGCGCGACATGGCCGACGAGCTGCTAAAGCTGTACGCGCAGCGCCGGCTTGCGAAGGGTTTTGCGTTTTCACCCGACAGCAACTGGCAGCGCGAGTTCGAAGACGCCTTCGAATACACGCCAACAAAGGATCAGGTGAGTGCGGTGCAGCAGATCAAGGGTGACATGGAGAGCCCCGAACCGATGGACCGGCTGCTGTGCGGGGACGTTGGTTTCGGCAAGACAGAAGTTGCAATGCGCGCGGCTTTCAAAGCGCTCGGTGACGGAAAACAAGTTGCCGTGCTTGCACCCACGACGGTATTGTCTTTTCAGCATTACGAGACGTTCAAACGCCGTTTCGCATCCTTCCCGGTGCGGGTGGAACTGGTCAGCCGGTTCCGGACCGCGAAAGAGATCAAGCCGGTGCTTGAAGATACAGCGGCCGGAAAAGTGGACGTGCTGATCGGGACACACCGGCTGCTTTCGAAAGATGTTGTTTT
>JAFARV010000178.1 GCA_019245255.1 Acidobacteriaceae bacterium
TGACGCAGCCCGACATTCGCGGTTGCGATCACGCTACACTTTTCCACTCTGGCGTGATACCTTCTTCGTTGTCGGTGGCATGAAGATGCAGAAGTTCACTCTGACCGCTAAACAGAGGATCCAGCAAGTAAAGAACGCGCAAACGAACTTCTATCTCGGCCTGGCCGCACTTGCGCTGCTTCAAAATCATGAGCACTACGGAACGCTCGATCACGTTTCGGCCTCCATTGACGGGAAATATGGTTTTAAGTTCAGCGAAGCAGTTAAGCTGCTGGACCATCCGGAAGCGGGCCAATATGCCCGGCAAGAGTTCCTTGTAATGCTATTTCGGATGATGCTTAAGGAACCCTTCGAGGTTGTGAAGGCCTATGCAGAGGACAACGGTGTGATGAATGAACTGCAACGTCAACCGTGGTTTCACGTCGCTCGGCTTCTGAGGAATGCTGTGTCTCACGACTTCATGTTCACCTTCAGGCCTTTCGATTTGACGCTTCTTCCGCTTGAGTGGAACGGGATTCGTATTGATGCAGGCATGTCTGACAAGCACGTCGCCGTTACGGACGTACCGATTGCGTCCGTGAAAGAGCTCGTCTCTAAGCTTCGCGCGTTCCTCGAGGCTTACGTTAGAAAGACCATAACCCCCAAGGCGGGCGTGTTCGCGCCCGATTCTATCGCGAACGGCTAATGCAGCAGCGAGTAGAACATCAACCCGCAAATGGCAATGAACAAAAACGCCAGCAGCCGGGCCATCCCGCCTCGCGCCATCATAGCCGTTAACACCAGAAGCAGTCTCATTTCCCACCGATCATCCTAAAGCACACGGGCTCCGACCAGGAGACCAATTCCGAATAGGGCTAGTCCAGCCGCCAGCCCCAACGCGATCCACTTCAGATACGCCTCCCACTTCCTGGCATTTGAATAGCCTTCGTCAGAGTCAGCCTCGGGTGACACAGTCGCCGCCCCCTCTTGTGGCAGCAGGGCGAGGCTCTTGACCTGCTCCGCCACGGCGATCCCTGCTCTCAGCCCGACACTTTCTGCAGACCGCTCTAGCTCGCCTGCGATCTGTTTCATTCGCGCCGCAACCTGCTCTACGGCATCTTCCAGCACCAACTGATTCAGCGCCACGAGCGCAAAGGCCGGGTCATCAGGATCGAGCCGGATCCCGTACCGAGCCGCCACTTCGCCAATTAGCCGCGCCGTGTTGTCCATTGGCGTGGTTATTGGGCGAACAACCGCTCGATCTGCTGAAACAAATCACGCTGGATCACCTTTAAGCGTTGTTTGGACATCAGCGAGAACCCGGCATCGGTGATCGCCTCGCGCAGTGTTAGCTTCCGGGCAATGACCTCCTCGAAGTCGCGCCCAAAAGTGTCCTGATTTCGCTTCACTATGTGCACCCAGCCGAAGACCTTCTCCACGCTCTCCTTATATGCGTTCATATCAATGAACTGCTTGCCGTCACGTTCGACCCGTCCGAAATACTCGTTCACCCAAACAATCACATTCCGCTCGGACGTGCTCTCGGCCAAACTGCGAAAGCCTTTCAACGTATCAGCGAGCGCCTGGCCGCCCGTCACGACCGTATGCACATACAGATTCTTCCCAGCGGCGCTGAGGAGTTCCTGCACTTTGTTCTCCAGAATGTAGCTCCACAACGGAATGAACGTCGATGCGCCGTTGTCGATGACGAATACTCCATCCTCGGTCAGCAATCGTTCCATTAGCGCGTCAAACCCGCGTTGGTCGATATTGCCGTCGCGCATGAGATCGATGTGACGGGCACCGAGAGCGCGATATTGCAAAAACGTCTGATTCACCGGGTCGGTGTCGATGCACTCCACCTTACGGCCGTTTTCTACGAAATACTGGGCGAGAATACTGGCAACCAGCGATTTGCCGACCCCTCCCTTGCCCTGAAGTGAAAGGTGAATCGCCGAGGTCAGCGGTTGCGCATCTGGGGTGCTCTTAGGCATCTATTCTCCTCAAATCAACTCGTCTTCGTCTGGCGGCCCCGGAGGAAAGTCGAAACCGGGCCTGTTTGCGGTCCGCTCCCGAAAATTGTCAAGAGGATCTCGGTGCTGAGCGGGTGCAGCGTCCTTGACAGGCCGGTGCTCCGCAATCTCCGCAGCAGCTTTCTCGACACTCGGGTCTGCGGTTTTACCCTGTTCCTCCCGCCGGAGCCGCCCAACATAGAGCGAAAGACGTGGGTAGCTGATTTGAATGCCGGCTTCGTTAAGACGTTTATGGATTGTCTTCAACGCCACGTGCCGTTCCAATGCAGCCTTGATTTCGGGCCACGCAAGTCGGACCCATCCCATGACGGTCGTTGGCGAATCGTCACGAAGTTTCCGAATCCTGCTGAGGTCGACTTTCTCGTCCATCGCTCACCATCCAAAGCGGCGGCCGTAGCCACTTCGGACAACAGCCGTTCACATTTCTTCGCTGTTGTCCACATTTCTTTCCGCCCACAGCCGTTTCGCGACCAAAGTTCACAGCAGTCCACAATGGTTCACATCTCGAGCACCGCTGATAGCGTCAAAGACCCGGTAGTGGAACATAAAGGGATTGTTTAACAGGGGGTCTGATTCTTGCGTTCAATGCCCACGGTTTTCAGCGACTTACGTGTTTCACGTTCCGGCCGCCCTGTTGAACGCGCGTTTTACACCGTCCTGAGCACTCCCTTTCAACGCTTTAGCAGCAGGGGTCACGTGCAGAAACAGACCAGACTTCGCGGCGTTCGCGTTTCCGAGGCACTCGACCGGCAGCTCGAACAAGCGGTTCGGCACCGCGGCTTTTCTAACGCGAGCGCCTTTATCCGAGCCGCAATCGAAAAGGAACTCAAGGGAACCGGCCCGGTGGACACGCAAGCCGAGGAACGAATCGCCGCCAGCTTCGACCGCATCAGCCGTGAGCTGAGAAAACTCGCGAATGTTCAGCAAGCTCTCTTCGCGTTTACGGATGCATTGGCACGCGTTTTTCTCCATTGCATACCGGAGCCAGCGGCCGGATCACACGAACAGTCGTTGGCGCGAGCAAAGGAACGTCACCACCGACTCCTGAAGATGGCGGCTCTGAGCATGCAAGGGGATGCACGCGCCGCCATGCTCGAGCTGGTGGACCGTGTCGAATAACCGGGATGAGGAATTCCGGCTTCATCCCAACCGGCCGCTTAGGGTCCGCGATGACGCGCGAGCATGGAGCGACGCATTCAAGCGAATTGTCCACTTCGCACGAACCACTAGTCGGAGAAAAAACACCGGCCAGCGCGGTGGGTCGGCCAGAGCATACAATCAGCGATGCGCGGTTCGCGTCACCTATTCGCCGAACAAGGTCGGCGGGCAATGGGCCGCACATGGACGATACCTCTCACGCGAGAGCGCAGCAGGGCAGGAGCCAGAGCAGCGCGGTTTCGGATCGGCCGGAGGCGACGTCGACATTCCCGCCACGCTTGGCCAGTGGCAGAAAGCCGGTGATCCGAGGTTGTTCAAGCTCATCACTTCTCCCGAATTCGGCGATCGTCTCGATTTGGAAAAGCACACCCGCGATTTAATGGCTCGCATGGAACGCGATCTCAAAACGAAGCTCGAGTGGGTCGCTATCATTCACAGAAACACCGAGCACCCGCACGTACACATTGCGCTTCGCGGGGTGGACGAGAGCGGCACCGCGCTCCGCCTCCCTCGAGAATTCGTTAAATCCGGCATTCGCCAGCACGCGGAGGAGCTTGCGACTCAACAACTGGGTTACCGTACCAGATTGGATGCAGAAGAGGCCCAACGCCGGGAGGTACACCAGGCTCGATTCACTTCATTGGATCGAACGATCCGAAAAACAGCCCGGTCAAGCGTCGACGGGACCGAGTTGACCGTTAACGCGGGCATTCAGTCGTCTTACTTGAGGAAACGGCTAATCGTGCTTGAAGAGATGGGCCTCGCCGAGCAGGACAACTCTCAAACTTGGCGAGTCCAGGCGAATTTCGAGCATGTACTCCGAGAGATGCAGAAGACCGCTGATCGGCAGAAAGCCCTCGCGGCCCATCGAGCCTTAATGTCGAATCCCAACCTGCCTTTCCAGATCACGGATATCCGCAAAATCGAGCATCTACGCGGTCGCGTGCTCGGCCACGGCGAGGAAGAGAGCACCGGCCGAACGTACATGCTGCTCGAAGGCGATGACAAGAAGATTCATTTCATTTACCACGACCGTTCGCTTCAAGAACATCGACGCGCGGGCGGTTTGAAGCCGAATACTAGGGTCAGCCTTCATCGAGTCAGCAAGCAACTTCAAGTCGCCGTCGAGCAAGACGTTCAGGCAGCGAAGCAGAGGTCGCGCTCACCGAAGCGCGCACGCTAGCCGCGTTGCCAACTCACTTTGCCACCTGTGCCAGCGACTTTCGACGGGAACTTCGCGAAATTTACACCCAGTATTCAAGCATTGAAGCTCGAAGCTGACATCACGCGAAATTGAGCCGCGCCAAGAACTCTGACAGGTCTCGGCAATGGATGCAACGGCGAAACCGAAACCGTGTTTTGGTCTTTTGATAGCAAGATTGACTTACCCGCGACCAGCACGGTGCTGAGGGGATGGACGGGTTGCCGAGCAGTGCATGTTCACCGCGACATCCAAAATGTAAGAACCAACGGGCGATCTCTTTCACGAGTCGACGTCAACGGCGAGCGCGGGTTTCGGGTGCAAGTGTTTCTCTAGCTCACACAGAACCGATGAAGGAATGCGCCGTTCACTACCTTTTACCCGGCAACAATCACCTAGCGCGACGAGAAATCCTTCGACTGCATGAGGGGCCCCGGGTGCTGCGTTTATCCGATCCACAAGTTTGAGCCACCTTCTCTCATCACTACCATACGAGTCCATCAAATGCATACTCGCCAAGTATTCCGCCAGCGGGTCGAGTACGAATCGGAGTCGATCGCGTGCGGGTCCAAGCGTCTCGACCAGTTTGAGATTGTGTTCCATATAATCCAGAAGGTGATCTGGAGACTCACATAAGGCTTCCGCCACCGCATGGTAGTCTGCAGGCTGAGGTCTGAAAGTACCCCGCAAGCATTCCCAAGCAATTACCTTCGCGGCGCGATGAACCGTACGATCGTCAAATTCGCGAACTTTGTGGTTGATTCGATTTAAGTACTCGAGCATCAAATCAGGGACATTATCGGGAAGATAATACGGCGCCTCTTTCGCAGCAACCATTTGTTCGGCATAGAGTTTTGCCAACAGCACGGTGGCCTCGCGGTCACCAACCATAGCAGAAAGCCTGCCACATCCTTGAAAAAACTCCGTATCGTCAAACAGCGCCCGTTTACCGCATCGGCTAAGATAA
>JAFARV010000198.1 GCA_019245255.1 Acidobacteriaceae bacterium
CTGCAACAGCGGGCTGATCTTCGCTAATGCCTGAGCGATCGAGCGTTGCCAGACGGGACATCTTTTCCATCAGCTCGAGAAAAATCTCGCGCTCTCCGGGCGTCAACGGCTTGAGCATGTCCCGAGCCATGGCGAGCCGGTATGCCAAGTGAGTTCGCTCCAAACGATTACCGGCCTGGCTCAACTCTACCTCAACCACCCGCCGGTCAGATTCCGATCGCCGCCGAATTACAAGGCTCTTCTTCACGAGGCGGTCCACGATATGAGTGGCCGTGCTTACAGGCAGATCGAGCGCTTCTGCGAAATCGCTCATGTTGAGCGCGCCGCGATGTGCGAGCGTCCATAGTGACCTTACATCTCGCCTAGAGAGTTCGACTTCCGGCTCCACGGGGGCGCGAGGGAATAGGAGTCGATGAAATAGCGTGTCCAGATTCGAAACCAACACTCGCGCCTGCTCGCCCAATGGTAATCGACTCTTTTCCGCCGGTTCTCCGGCTGCCAGCATTCCTTTGCCGTTGGGTAATGGTTTTCTAGGGTTCATGAAGAGCAAATCTCGCGGGGTCAACCTATTTTAGTGGCAAATAGTTTCAGTTTGCAAATATCTCAGAGTGAAAAGTAATGTAAATTTTGCAGCGGTAGACAATATCTGGATGTGTCAAAACAATTTATTGCGGTTGCATTTTTAGTGACAGCCAGTTTCGCTGCGAGCGGTGCTGTAACGGTACAGAAGGTCGCTTGGAAGGGTTGGAAGAACTGTTATCGAGTTTCTAATGGTGACATTGAGCTGATTGTCACTAGCGATGTCGGTCCGCGCATTATGCGATTCGGATTCGTAGGCGGGCAGAACCTTTTCAAAGAATTTTCAGATCAATTAGGCGGTACAGGCGAAGCGAAATTTCAATTGCGAGGCGGGCATCGTGTTTGGAAGGCACCTGAGGACCCCATTGCTACCTGGGCTCCAGACAATGTTCCGGTCGAGATCCAAATTACTGCGGACGGGCTGATTGCGCGCGAACCGGTGGAGCCCCTCACGCATTTGCAGAAGGAACTCGCTGTACGGATGGGGTCCTCCGGGACGGTGGTGACCGTGACCAATCAAATTACCAATAAAGGCCTGTTTCCTTTGGAGTTCTCGACATGGGCTCTTACGATGATGGCCCCAGGAGGCCGTGCAATTACAGGTTTTCCGCCGCGTGGCCGGCACCCGATCAACCTGCAAGCGACGAATCCACTTGTCATGTGGGCCTATACAGACCTCTCCGACTCGCGTCTTAAATTTACAAAGAAATACCTCATTTTGCGGCAAGACCCCAACAATCATGAGGCCGAGAAAGTTGGCTTGTTCAATACGAACACATGGGTTGCATACGTGTTAAACAACGAAGCATTTGTGAAGCAATATAGAGCAGATACATCCAAAACTTATCCGGACTTTGGTTGCTCGTTTGAAACGTTCACGAACAATGAGTTTCTGGAAATCGAGACGCTGGGATTTCTGACGAAGGTCCAGCCGGGACAAAGTATCTCGCACCTCGAGCAGTGGAGTCTTCATAAGAGCATCGCGATTCCCGCCCTGACGGATAGCGAGCTCGATCGGGTGATTCTGCCATTATTGCGCTAGACTGCCCGGTTGCGGAGGACCGCAACTCTTCAAAGACTACAAGTGGCGCACCGCTGCCGCAATGTACGTCCCCCATGCAGAGCGGCACGAGTGAGCCAATGTTGAGGTTGCGCTACGAATAAGACGAACCGGAAACAAATACCCGGCGACGGACATCGCCGGGTTGCCGTAGAGCGACGCGAGTGACTCTATCGGTTGGATTAGACGGTGCTCGTTCCTCTTGCGACTGGCTTGTCGCTCTTAGCGTAATCGGCCGAGGCTTCGCCCGTGGAAGAAACATCTTCGGCGCCAGTCTCCTTCAGCAGATCTTTCGCCCTCTTCGTCCACTCGCTGTTATCGCAGTGAACGGACAAAAGAATCCCGCCTTCCTTGATTCGGCCCTCGTAACGTTTGGCCTCGTACTCAGGAATGCCCATGCCGACGAGCGCACCGACGATACCACCGACGATTCCGCCGGACCCGATACCTGCCAAGGTCGCCATAATGGGGCCTGCGGCAATGAAAGGACCCAGGCCTGGTATCGCCAAAGCACCGATACCCGCCAGCAAACCTAGCGTTCCGCCTATCGCGCCACCGGCCACAACGCCGGTTGTCGTACCTTCCGGTGCCTTAGTGTCTTTCTTGTGAGCAAAATCTTTGGTTCCTACGTTGTCCTGCAGCAGCACCGAAATGTCCTCGTTGCGGAAGCCAGATGAGAGCAGCTGGTCCACCGCAGTTTCCGCCAGCTCGCGAGTTCCATAAACACCGTAAACGGCTGTATTTTTTCCCTGCCATTTAATTTCTCCTTTTGACAATTTGTTCGACTCAGACTATTTCTTCGCGTCGTGGTCTTCTTTGACCGTCAGTTCGTTGGCGACGTGGCCATCGCCTGCATATTTGCGCGCGTGTTCTTCGATAACACGTTTCTCATCTTCGGAATGAACCGCTCCGCGCAGTGTCACCTTGCCGCGATCGGCGATGATTTTGGCATTGTGCCCGTAACTCGATAAAGATTTGTCGTGGATTACGTCTCGTCTGATATGCTTCTCTAAGTCGCGGTCAGATCTGTTGTTCTTGGCTTGATCTGCTGTGGGCTGTTGCGTGTCGCGGTCTTGCTTATTTACTGCCGTGTTATCCGGAGCGCGGTTTTGGGCCCCGTAAGTTGCGCTGGGAGCTAGTAAAGCTCCCGATAGCACAAGCCCGTACAGCATCGATTTAAAGCTTCGATTCATGACTCTCCTCGATGGGGAAGGAAGCACGGCAATGGCCACAGCTAGTGCCCGCAGCCGCGGTATAGAGCGATTCAGGTAAGCATCTGAGTTAGTGAGCTTTCGCTTACGCCTGCGCGGCCAGTCCCGGATAATTACCAGCGCGCACGCCAGAGTAATTTTTTCCTGCTGAAGCTGGATACGTAGCGAATCCTCCTGGTGCTAAGAACGCCGAGCCAGCTCGGATCGATTCGTCTCCTAGCCGCGAACCCCATCATGGGCAAATCGCAAATCAATCGACAGGAGGCCCGTAATCTGCCAGCGAAACTGGCGCAGCTCGGACATTGGCCGGCCCAATCCGAGTTTCAGAGTCCGTGTTTGCGCGCGATCCAGGAGCTACCGGAGACAGCACGACCCCAATTGCCCAATGGCCGACCTAGGCAGAGACCCAACCCTGTGGTGGGGCGTTTTACGAAAATGAGTTTACGTGTCCTGCAACTGTACTCTCGAAATGAGAATCAATCTGGGTGAACCGATCTGGTACTTCTCTAATTCGATTGAGCCAAACATTTCGACAGGCAACAGCCCAGCGTCTTCGTGCATTCGCCGAAGTTCGCCCGAAGTAAAGACGTAGCTGGTGGAAGGGCGCGTTTCCGCCTGACCGCCCCGTACGAACGTGTACTCGATGTCGAGCCGGCTCTGGATGGGATCGTATTGGTTCTCACTGAGCATGAGAATGTCGCCAAGCCGGAACCATCGAGTGCGCGCTAGCGATGGCAGAATCGATTCCGCAGCCATGCCAGTATCCACGACAAACAGTGCCCCAGGCCTCAGGCTGTGTGCTATAGCTCGTAAAAACTGACGAGCTTCGTCTCTGTTCAGGTAACAGAAACTATTTCCCCAGCAGAATGCAGCATCGAATTCTCTGGTCCAGGAAAGCGACCGCATGTCCCCATGCACCCAGCGAATTAGGTCTGGCATGGTCCGACGTGCCTCCTCAATGAACTCTTCGCTTTGGTCAATTCCCGTCATTGCGTACCCGCGTTTAGCGAGGAATACAAGAGTGCCTTCCATTG
>JAFARV010000259.1 GCA_019245255.1 Acidobacteriaceae bacterium
TTCAGGCCAAGTTGTCGGGGGCGATCTTGATCCTTTAGCGGCGCGTGTCGACGGCGAAGCAGTGATCCTTTCACGTATTCCGCTGACTCGTCAAACGAGGACAGATCTGGCCGTTACCGGTGCGACTACCCAGGTGGCAGTTTACAACCATTCGCTCGAGTGGCCGCATTATCGGCAACTCTTTTCGCTGCTCGATTCGGGCCCTGCAGCAAATCCAGGCTTCGGGCAGCGGTCCGGCCCCGGCTTCTTCGCCGGCAATTTGCAGAGCCTTGGCGATTCGCTCAGCCGCTTGAACCGCATCTCGATCACAACTGCGGATCAGGGTACAAAGATATCGGAACTCGCCGAGTATCGGGTTCCAGTTTCGCGGCAATGACTCGGCGCTCCTTCCTTGCTTCATCGTTGTTGTTGCGCTCACCCGCAAACCTGTGTTGGGTTTCGACAAGCATCGACGGTTCTGCCGGTTCGGTGAATTGGCCAGGCCTTGAAACGGCTGTGAGCGTGGGCTCCATTCTGAAGCCATTTCTGGCTTTGGCGTATCTCGCCACGCATGCGTCGGCGCCGGTCCTGAACTGTTCCGGCTGTTGGCTCCCGAGTGGACACGGCCGGCAGGACCTTTCCGCTGCGCTTGCGAATTCGTGCAACACCTATTTCCTGCACCTAGCGGCCGAACTGAATCGAGCCGCTCTGGACCGCATTTGCCTTCAGTTTGACTTAATCGCGCCGGCCCGCGACTGGAGTGCAGCACGGCTGATCGGCCTCGGCGAAGGCTGGCCGCAGACTCCGAGCCGGCTGGTACGTGCGTTCGGAACACTTGGCCGCGATATCGTGAGTGCCCCGCAGCCAGTGCTTGCCGGTATGCAACGATGTGCATTCACGGGAACAGCTCGCGCCCTCGGCTTTCCCTGTTATGCGAAAACCGGAACGGGTGTGTGCTGCCACTCGCCGTCCGGAGCAGGTGACGGATACATAGTTGTGCTGTTTCCACTCGGTTCTCCCCGACACGTGCTTCTGGTTCAACAGCACAATACAACAGGTGCACACGCTGCCGAATCGGTGGTCCTGCTGCTCAAAACGATTGGATAGATGGGCCCGCGCATCACACGACGAGACCTTCTGCGCATCAGCCCCGCTGCACTCCTTCCCGTTGACGGTTTCTTGCCCGGTTTCTTTCCCTCCCGCACCCGCTCGTTCTGGCTATTCCAATTGTTGAAACCTGTTGAGGTCAGTCTCGCCCCGGTAGGAACTGCGCGCTTGCATTGTTCGAATTCTGAGCGGGATTGGACGATCGAGGGAACCGAGAACGTAGAGATCGGCTTGTCATCCGCGCCTCTGCACATTGCCGCTGCAGGTGACATGCCGGTTTGGTGCCGAATCGAGATTCCGGACCAGATGCGCCGTGAGTTCTTCGGAGTGATCGACGTGCACCCCGCGCCAGATCTGCTGCTGGTGACTCTGACAACGACGATCGAGGTGGCCACAAGCTGCATTGTCGGTGCAGAAATGCCTGTCTCCGCTGCGAGCCTGGAGGCCTTGACCGCTCAGGCAGTGGTCTCCCGATCTGTGCTATTCGCAACGCATATGCCGCGTCACTCGTGCGCACATTTCTGCGATACCACTCACTGCCAGTTCTTCCGCTCGCCGGCGTTGCCGGGCAGTCGCGTTCTAACCGCGGTGCAACGCACGCGCGACATCATTCTGACCCAGGCAAGAAAACCGATTGCTCCGCGCTATTCGGCAGCATGCGGAGGGAGAACGGAAGCCGGACTGGACCGAGGCGTCCGCTACTTCTCCGTTATCTGCGGGTCGTGCCGTAAACGGGGCGTGGCTCGACGCGGGCATGGCTGGGGATTGTGTCAGGAGGGTGCCATGGCGATGGCCGCTTCCGGCGCGAGCTGTCACGAAATCCTGGACAAGTACTACCCGGCAACCAGTCTCTGCGCTGCCTGATTGCATTCCCGGTTGGCGGGACGTGCTTCGCCGATCTGCACATGCCAATCGCCGATTTGCCGGTGATCTCTCTTTCAGCTGCGCCTACCATCGAATCGAGGCTGAAAATGAGACAGGCTCACGAACATCGTTCGAAGCTGCGGTGGCAGGATCTGGCGCTACCATTAGTGTTGCTGCTTACGGGCATGGTGCTGGTTGGCGGGGACTGGTTTGGCGTCCTCTCGCTCGATCGCGTACAGCAGTGGTGGCCGCTTGCGTTTATTCTTGCCGGACTGGTCGAACTCGTTCCGGTGGAAAGCGGTGAACCGAAGTGATGGACGACAGCACGGATCAGTGGAGCCGCGAGCACCGAACAAGGCGTTGGGCCCATGGCTGCGTTCTCGGCCTCTCTGCCCACGGCAAGCTTTCGCCGGTTGTCCTAAGCGTCTCACTGATTCTCGCCGGACTGCTTTTATTTCTGGTGAATCTCGGGTGGCTCCCGATCCACAATGTGTGGGCGTGTTGGCCGGTGGCCTTCATTGTGTTTGGAATTGCCCGCGCTATGGAGAGCCGATCGGCTAGCTCTCACATTTGGTCAGTGGGAGCGATTTTCTTTGGAGCGCTCTTTTTGTGCATCAACATGGGCTGGCTCCATATGCGCACCTCAGACGACAGTTGGATGCTTGCAATAGTTTTCGTCGTGATTGGGTTGGGGGCGCTCACGAAAGCAGTCGAGCCCAGAACCGCCACGCAAGTTCCGAGGGCGACTCCTCGTCCCGATCCACCGCATCAAGGGATTCCGTTCGACCCCGATTTTCTGAACGACTCGGCAATTCTCGGATCTGTCCAAAGGCGTGTCGAGACGAACGACTTCAAGGGCGGCGTGATCACCTCCGTGTTAGGCACAATTGAGCTGGATCTCAGGCGTGCTTGTATTCACCAGCCCGAACGGCCAATCAATCTGGAGGTCGTCGCTGTGCTCGGAACAGTAAAACTCCGGATCCCCGAGTCATGGCGATTGACGATCATCGGCACGCCTGTCCTCGGTTCGTATGAGGACAAGACAATCCCTCAGGCGCGGGTCGAGGCGTTGAATGGAAGACTGCTGGTCAGCGGGTCTTGCGTCCTCGGCAGCGTTGAAATCGAAAACTAGCCCGGTCGCATGAGTTCCATTCGGCATCCCATCTTCCGTAGCCGGAACACCATTCGGGCATATCTCGCCACATGGATCCCGTTGGCGATGCTGTTTCGGTTCACGGTGGCGTTCGCCGGTCAGATGCCTGTCATGCAAAGCGTCGCGCTGACCGTTCCCCTGGTGCTTCTGCTTGCGCTTGTTTGCCTGTGGCCCTGGTATGCGTGCCGGTTGCTTCCGCTGACTTCCAGCGCATCATGGACTTGGAAGCCCGTCGCCGGCCACGTAGTTATGGCCATGTGGATCAGTGCGGCTGTGATTGCCATCATGCATGTGATTGCGTCGCTCTACAACCGCGTCCACACGGGAATCAGCGCTCACTTCGCGATGGCAGTCCCGGCCCTCGCCGGCACCATCTTTCTCACCTATCTGCTCGCGACCGCATTGCACTACGTCGTGCTCGCCGTAGAAGCTTCACGCCAGGCTGAACTTCTCTCACGCGAGGCCCAACTGAAGGCTTTGAAAGCCCAGGTGAACCCGCATTTTCTCTTCAACAGCCTGAACTCGATCAGCGCATTGACGGCGATAGATCCGGCGAGAGCGCGCGAGATGTGCGTGAAGCTATCCGATTTCCTCAGGAACTCCCTCAGGCTAGGCGAGCGAAATAGCGTTCCATTCTCGGAAGAACTTGCGTTGGCTCAAACCTACCTCGACGTTGAGCAGGTCCGTTTCGGTCAACGGCTGCGCGTGCGCCAGGATTTCGATAAAGATTGCAGCGCCTGCGATATTCCGCCGCTCTTATTGCAGCCCCTCGTGGAAAACTCGATCAAGCACGGGATTGCGACCCTCGTCGAGGGTGGAGAGATCGGCATTACGGGACGAAAGTCAAAGGATGCGATGCGGTTAACAGTCGAGAACCCATTCGATCCCGATGCCCCGGCGACCGGCAAAAGCGGCTTCGGTCTGATTAACGTGCGTAACCGGCTCGAAGCGCGCTGGGGCAAATCGGCAAAGCTCGAGATACACGTGGACCGGAACCGCTATCGCGTGACAATGGCGTTTCCTTGCGAACGGGCGAAACGGGCATGAGTATCCGCACCATCATTGTCGATGACGAGGACCTGGCGCGGGGGCTGCTGCGCGAATATTTGCGCGACGAAACCGACATCGAGATCGTGGCCGAATGCAGTAACGGATTCGATGCCGTGAAAGCGGTCGGGGAGCATCGTCCTGATTTGCTGTTTCTCGATGTGCAGATGCCGAAGCTGGACGGGTTTGAAGTGCTCGAACTCGTGGGCGGCGACCTCGCCGTGGTATTTGTTACTGCGCACGATCAGTATGCGATGAAAGCGTTTGATGCTGCCGCGGTCGACTATCTGCTGAAGCCCTTCGACGCTGGAAGATTCAAGACCGCACTGGAACGAGTGCGCCGCCGGTTGGGAGAACGCACGC
>JAFARV010000313.1 GCA_019245255.1 Acidobacteriaceae bacterium
TGGCATCAGCATTTTAGGTTGCGAGGCTTTGTGATTGAGCCGTTGACACCGGAAGCGCGAGTCACAGCCCGCGGGCTGCGATTGAATATCGATAAACGAGTCGTGGAGCGTCGCGCATTGATGATCGCAGGGCGGTATCCGCGTGAATAGTCACTTGCCTGCCCGTGGGCAATGGTGGGCAATGCGGCAACGGGATTTATGGCACGAATGGCAGCGACGGCAGCACAGAATCTGCAACTTGCAGGTTCCATTGGAATCTTCTGGGTTCGAATCCCACTCTCTCCGCGATAAGTTTCCTATCGATCGGTTGCTCCTCCTCGTAAACCTGGCCAGCCGAAAAACGAAAATCACGCCCCATAGGTGCGGACTGCGGAACTGAGTATCTGACTTATGTCGCGGCGCAAGTCGGCAGGTGAAGCCACCTCGACCGCATCGCCCCATCCGAGAATCCAACGGCGGATTTCAAATGGCCCGCCGGCGCGGAAGGCCAGTTGGACGCCACCGCCGGGCAGATTGGTCAGCTCCTGGCTTGGGTGCCAGACACGCTCGCGCACATACGGCGCTTGGTCCGCTCGAAAGCGCAGAACGATATCCACCGGGTCCTGCCATGAGACCCCAAATGCGTCCTCGCGACACTTTTTAGGATCAAACGAGGGGTCAACGTCAAATGTCGTCTTCGAAAGAACGACAGAGAGCAGGCGATCGACTGCCAGAGTGGCTGTACGCGCATGTTTTGGAATGCGCCCGAGCACATAGAGTCCTCCCCCTACGAAGAGTAATCGGTAGGGATCGAAATCATAGGTCTTCGATTCCGAACGTGATGGCGTTCTATATTCAACAACGCACCGCAGCTTGCGCAGAATTGCCTCGATTAGGAGCGCAATACGGCCCTCATGGACGCGATAATCCTTCCAACCGCAGGTCCAGGTATCGAACATCTCGTCCAAACCCGGCGCAGCTGTCTCCTGAGCCGATTCCGCTAGTGCTTTCAGCTTCAAGGCTGCGGAAGATAACGATTGGGCGTTCGGGAGAGCGGCCTGGGCCTGTGCAACCGCGAGCAGCAGGGCATCCAGCTCCAGAGCCGAGAAGCGGATATCGGGCACGGACGATGAGATCAGCCGCGGCCGCGAGAGACGCCCGCGCTCATCCCCGGTAATCGGATATCCAGCATCCTGTAACACGCGCAAATCGCGGTAGACGGTTTCGCGTCGAGTCCGGAATTCGGCCGCCAGTTCATGCACGGTCGGTTTGCGCCCCTGTCCCAAAACTCGGAGCAGCGTGAGAATCCGCACGATCTGGCGTTCGCGCCGGCTGGGGTCGAGCGGCGACCTGGGGTTAGAGCCTTGCGGCTCCGGTTTCGACGGACGAGTGCGCATCTTGCGTACATATCGGCCGATAGCGATGCAGGGTTTCCGTCGGATTTACCCGGCCCAGTACCAAATTGCAGGCGGCTGTGACATTGGATCGCACAGGGCACCGCTATCCTGATTTATTCTTTGGCTGGACTAGACGGTGAAATTTAGGCGCGGACGGCTCTATCACAAGCATTACCTTCCTGTCGTGGCATTTCGTCAAGCACTAGAAGGGGAGGAATAATGGGCAAGTCCTCCAGCAGCATCTCCTGGTGGCTTGCCCTGCTACCCGCGGTTCTGACGGGCACGGCGATGTTCCTCACCATATTGCTGACTATGCGAAAGAGAAGCTGGCGGGACTGGAAACCATTGGCGAAGGCAACGCCCATGCCGCCGGAGCATGTTGCTGCCAAGCCGAGGACCATCAGGGATCTTGCCATCGGCGAAGAATCGTACGTGGATCGTTGGGACATTGTTACCTCCCAGCGGGGGCGCCGCGTTTTCGTCGCTTGGGATGCAAGCCTCAAGGAAGCGCCCGAAAACCCAATCTCTCACTTCGCGCCGCTACGAATACGAAGGCTCGAGCGCGGCTTCTCCATAACTGTCGGGCCTGGCGACGAATTTCGCAGCAGTACTGTGCCTTGGGGATGGTATGCACCTGTGATCGAAATTGTGCAAACGACCTCGTCGACGATCTCTCCAACACAATGACGAACACGAAGTTACAAATCGTACCAAGGCTCCAGAGAAATTGCGCAGTACTTGACAGTGTCGCATGGGCTCCCTATTATCGAAGGCGTGATTTGTCGTGGATAACCTATCGCTCGCTGAATTATCGGAACGGGCGGGAGTACCGCCGCGGACTATTCGCTTCTACATCGCTCAGGGTCTTCTGCCTGGCCCAAGGCGGTCCGGCCGCTCGGCCGTATACGGTAATGCGCATTTGCGTCTACTGGACCGGATCAAGGGGCTGCAGGCGAAAGGAATGACGTTAGCGGAAGTGGCGTTCGCGCTGTTGCCGAGTCACAGTCATCGCGATCTGCCGCAGCCTGTCGCGTGGCTGGAGTATGACCTTTCCGACGAGGTTGTCGTGCGAGTTCGAAGCGGAATTGCTCCATGGCGTCACAAGCTGATTCGGAACGTACTTGCAGAGGCAGCCACAAAGCTGCAGGACGAGCAAAAGGAGAGGGAGACAAAATGACATCGTATTTCGCGCCACTGCGTGCAAAAAGTGCCGAGCCGCTGAAGCTCGATATGCAATCGCTTTTTCTATCGGGGCGAGTTCTTCCGTTCGGGGCGAAACTGAGCGTCACGCATGTCTTCCGGTCCAGCGAGAAATCGCCGGTGGAGGTTGTCTACTGTTTCCCGCTCCCGCCCGATGCTTCTCTGGTCAGCTTTCAAATCTCTGGTGAAACCTTTTCAATTTCCAGCCGCCTGGAACCGAGGCTAGATGCCCAGAAGCGGTATGAAGAGGCTCTCGAAGATGGATCGCTCGCAGCAGTGACACAGCAAAACCAGGATGGGCTGGTCAACTTAACGGTGGGCAATCTCCGGCAGGGCGAAACG
>JAFARV010000328.1 GCA_019245255.1 Acidobacteriaceae bacterium
TCGTACTACAAAGCGCTGCGCAATATCGAGTTGCTGAAGCGGACGAGAGAGCAGGAAGTTCGGGAAGCCAAGCGCGAGGTGCGCGCGGATGCGCGGCGGTTGTCGCAATGGGAGAAAGAGCATCCGAACGCTGCCGCGGCGCGGCGCAAAGCGCTGGAAGAGGAAGAGAAGCAGAAGCCACCGTTAACGCCTGCGCAGCAGCTGTTCAAAGGCCAGAACGCGGGCAAGAAGTACAAGCGACAGGCGCGGTTAGAGCAGTGGGTCGAGGTCACGATCGAGGATGGCAAGGCGGTGACGACGTTGTCGCCATCGAATGAGCAACTGATCGAAGAGGGCAAGGCGATGCTCCCGGCTCCGGAGGTGGTGTACCGGCATTTGCATTTCCCGGATGGCGTGCCGGATGAGTATGCGTGGGCGGTTCCGGATAAGCGGGCGCGCAAGGCAGGCGGGAGCGGCGTGCAGCGGATGACAATCGACACGTGGCTGGATGTGATCGAGCGCGAGAGCGAACGGGCAGACGGGCACATTGGGGCGACAGGCGTGGGGAATCCGCCGTCGGAGCAGGAGAATGGGTGCAAGTGTCCGGTGTGTGCGGCGTGAGGAAGAAATTCGGCTGATCTCGCCGGAAGCTCCTTGGTTGCCAGGATTCCAGCAGTTGAGGTGCCCGTAACTATTTTCTTGTCAGCGCTTGCATGGATTCACGGTTAGCCCAGTTGCAAACCTGCTCGACTTCGCTCTGGTTTAATCGCGCTTTCGAGTGCGCCAGTAGGTAGGGCTTCTTCGGCATCGCACCGGACAACAGGTTCTCACAGATTCCGCTATAGGAAGCCGCCCTGTCCTCAGGCAGCTTGCGCTCCACCTCATCCCACTTCGAAAAGTCCATATGAGCCCGCGCCCGAGCCACGTCATTCTGCACAACGTAAGAAACCATGGGCAGGTACGAGTACCATGGCCACTCTGTCTCGGCAGAATGACAATCGGCGCAAGCTCGCCGAAGTGACTGCACGACCCCGTGCGGCACGCTCGGAGAGCTGAGCAGTGATCTTGTGGATCGCTCTTGACTGGCGGGAAGTCTCGTGAAGCTGGCAAGCGTCACCGTCAGCGCAGCAAGGCCTGTCAGGGTTACCCGACTAGTTAGCATCGGAACTGCCAACCAGGGCGCCGAGATGTCTGGCGAGCCAGAATAGGAGGATTGTAGCTGATTTCACTTCCTTCTCTCTGAAATGAATTCAGTTCCTGTTACTTCTTCTCACCCAGCAGCTTTAAGAAGTCGTAAGTAAACGCCAGATGGAAATGCGTGTCGTTCGGGAGAACGTAGCTGTTTCCGGCGGCGTGGTCATACATGGGAGTGACTGCGAAGCCGCGCCCCAGGTGGATGGTGCTGGCCATATAAACTCGCCGCCCGTGGAAGAACGCATCATCGTTCAGGTCGCCGTAGTTGCGGTCGATCGAGGCGTATCCGCCCCTCACCTCAACCGTCTTGTTCAGCTTCTTCCCGACTCCAAGATGCCCGCCCGCTGCCGCCGTATGATTTGTACGTTCGTACATATCGAATTGAACGTTGTCCATTACCTTCCACTGGGGCAGGTTCACGTGCGCGGCCTCACGCAATGTGCGCTCGCCTGCCACCACTGTGTAGTCTGCAGACCCGGTCACCCGGCTTGAAAACTTCTTCTCAAGGAGATATTGCTGATAGTTGTTCATCCAGAGTGTGTTGGCGCGATCCCACACGTTCGGCTGATCGACCCGGCCAAGATACCCGAACGTGAACGCCACCTTGTCGAAGTACAGGTCCTCACTGTTGCGAATATAGAAGCGTTCACCGGTCATAAAGCCGTCGCCGCTGTAGCTGGTAACCGGCGTTGAAGCGCCGCGCTCCATTCCGATCCCACCCCACTGCACCTCAACTCCCTGTACGGGCTTTGCGTCCGCGAAGAACTGCTTCAAGTAGGTCTTGCCCGATGCTGGAGCCGATCCCGCGCCCGTATTGGACCATCCACCAGGAAAGGCGTCTCCATTACCGATCAGGAAATTGAACGAGTAGTTGTGCTCCGGATCGACAAAAACCTTCCCGGCAAGAACGTCGTGGTACTGCCATTGATCCGCCGTTGTTCCCCCCGTCGAACTGCGCTCTTCGACAAGACGAATCCCCACGCTGGCGTCATCAAATGCAAGCCAGGACGGCGTGGGCCCTTCCTGTGCGAAACCGACGGAAACTGCAACAAGCGCGAGAACAGTGCATCGAAGATTCAAATGAGGTAACCTCGATGTCCATATCGTCTCCGGATTGAAAATTACGGATAGGAAAATTACGGACAGGAAAA
>JAFARV010000453.1 GCA_019245255.1 Acidobacteriaceae bacterium
GGACGCAGACGGTCTCCGGAAACCTAACTGGGTCGACGGTAAACTATGTTTCGGGCGTCAGTTACTCGGCGCATAATGAGCCAGTCAGCTATCTGTACGGGAACGGCTTGCAGCGCACGGCGTCCTACAATGCACGGCTGCAGTTGCAGGAGTTCACGGACAGAGACACGGTACATGGATTTGGCTGCGGAGTTTCGCCGACGCCGTACACGGGCGCGAGTAAGTGGGATCTGGATGTGCAGTTGTACTGGGGTACAGGGAGTACGCAGACGGCATCGAACAACGGGAACCTGTACTTGCAGAGTATAGACACCTGCAACGGAGCGAATTATTGGACCGAGGCCGGATTTACTCAAAAGTACACTTATGACAATCTGAACCGGCTGAATACGTTCGCGGATTATACGAGCACGTCAACGAATCCGGACAATACGCGTTCGTTCTCTTACGATGCATTCGGGAACATGGCGTACAGCTACGCAGGGGATGTGCTCCCGGCGGGCGGGGCGCCGGTATTGAGCGGCTCGAACTCGGTTGCGACGCTGTACGATCCGAATACCAACCGCATCCGGGGTGTGCATTACGATACGGCCGGAAACGATCTGGATCTGGGGCCCGGGTGCAACAATTGCATTTCCTACGATGCCGAGAATCGCGTTACGGGCTATTCGGCGACGCGCAGCACATATGTGTACGATGGCGACGGACGGCGTATACAGAAGTTAAACGGAACGAGCTTAAACGTGACCGAGGTGTATGACGCACTGGGCAGGCTGGCGGCCGAGTATTGGTCGACGAGCGGGACGGCGGCGTGCACGACGTGCTATTTGAGCTGGGACCATTTGGGCAGCGTGCGCATGGTGACGGGTGACAGCGGGAACCTGGTGGCGCGGCATGATTTCTTTCCTTTCGGCGAAGAGGTGATGGCGGGGAGCGCGGGGCGGCCGACGAATGGGCTGTTTGGCGCGGCAGACTCGTTGGATCTGAGGTTCACGGGGAAAGAGCGCGATACAGATGCCAGCGGCAATGCGACCGGGCTGGATTACTTCGGGGCGAGGTATTACGGGAGCGCTCTGGGCAGGTTTATGAGCCCGGATGAGCCGTTGCAAGATCAGGACCCAGAGAATCCGCAAACCTGGAATCTGTATTCATACGGCAGGAACAATCCGCTAAATGGGATTGATCCAACTGGTGAGAATTGGTGGACGGATTTCTGGCAGAGCGTAGGGAATTGCTTCCGCTTCGGCTCGTGTCACACGACGGATTACATTGCGGACCAGCGCCTAACCAGATTCGTATCCTCCCTTCAGATTAACGGTCAATCGCTCACTCCTGCTGAGCAAGAGACCTTGAAAGCCGAGCTCAAAAAGAATGATCAGGGGCAGCAGCTCTCGTCGTCACAGGTCATCCAAGAGGTAGACACGCTCAACAACTCGCTGCCGCATGTAAAGCAAGACGACAATTCCGCGATGCCGCCACTGGGCACCGTGCAAGGTCCGCTGACGAAGGACTCAACGAGGTTCGCGCAGAAAAATGGCATAAATTCGAGTTCGGCGAACAGCAGGGAAGCCCTTCTCAACCTCGACAGCAGGGTTGATGACTTCATTGGCAAGTATCGACTCGCGCGCGTTCGAGCGGAAATGCCGGGTCAGTATCTCAATATGACGGTGCGCGACGCGCTTGCGTCAGGAGATTCGACTGTACGAAAGTTGCTTCTCGACAGCAGATTTGCAAAATGAAAGCGCCAACTTGGTTCAGTTCAAGAATTCGCTACGCCGTGATTGCAGAATCACACGGCTTGCAATCGTATATGGATTCCGTCCGGCTGTTTCGGTCAACAGACTTCGACAGTGCATTCAGCCGAGTCTTGGAGATTGGCCTTTCGGATCAGAAGGAGTACTTGAACGCCGATGGTGAGCGGATTGCGTGGAGGTTGGTGTCTATCATCTCGTTGGACCTGTTATCGCCGCAACTCGTCGATGGACAAGAAGTATATTCCGAGCCTGTTGAGGTTGAGGATGGAACAGTCATCTCCTTTGACACGGTCTTAAATCCGGCCTTATCATCGCCAACCCAGACCATTTAGATGTCCCGAGTGTTTTGGAAACAAGCCTGAGCTCGAACGTTTGGTGTGGGTCGTGACGAGGCAAATCTAATTATGCTGTCGGAGGTCGGGAACAGCCTGACGGATCCACACACATATGCGCAACTGTTGAGCGATGCTGGACGCTGGATAGCTTCCTTTGTATGGCCTGGAGCGTCTGCAGTGGCCGAATGCGTTACTCCGGGAGGAAATTGCAACAAGACGAATCTAGCAATGGCTGCAATCCCTCGTCCTGGTTGGAGCAAGCTCACCGTCGACATCGAACATATCGCTGAGCGCCACATGGTAGGAGTTGCTTTAACTGGTGGTCGGGACGTTTTCCTAAATTTGGATAAGGCGGGAGTGAAAGAGGCAGTACGACAAGCCTATAGTTCGGCGAAGACCGTATCAGTGCAGGGCGAACGTGTGCTACTTCAAGGTGTCACAAAAACGGGACTGTCCAGATGTGGCTCAACAAGACGACAAACGTGATCGAAACAGCTTACCCGGCAGCCAAGCAATTTTGAAGCAATGACAACCGAAACGCACTTGGTGACCGAACTGGGGAAGCTTAACCTTCGTCCGCAAGGCCCAGCAACTGCGGGGATCTGGCTGACTTCCAACGGCTCTCATTTTCCGATGATCGGATGGAACGATTTCGTGGTCGTGGTTCTGGGCTGGTCGGTGGCTGCCGTTTTGCGCTTGTTGCAGAACGACAGCGCGAGCGAACGGATCCATTTTATGGATGGCCCTTACGCTGTTGAGATTTCCAGAGTGCCGTCTGGGAGATTTCAGTTGCGAATGTTTGCCGGTCCGAACGGAGGGCGCGAAGTTGCCAAGGGTGAGGCACAGGTCAGGCAATTCATTGATGAGTTGTCAACCCAGTCACGAAGGTTGCTGGACGAATGCAGGTTGCGGGGATGGTGGTCTCCTGATGCGGAAGAATTGGAATCACATTTACAGAAATTGAACCGAGAACTCGACGACCTTGAGTAAGTGACATGAGTTTCCCGGGACGGCGGGCAACGATCTGGATCTGGCGCCCGGGCG
>JAFARV010000455.1 GCA_019245255.1 Acidobacteriaceae bacterium
ATCGTAATTCGAGAGATGGCCCTGGAGAATCGCGGCGACGCGTTCGAGCCCCATGCCGGTGTCGATGGAGGGACGGGGCAGCGGGGTCATGCTGCCGTCGTTGCCACGATCGTACTGCATGAAGACGAGATTCCAGATTTCGACGAATCGCCCGCCGGCGTCCGACGGGAACGGTTCGTGCTCGCGACCGGCAGCGGCGCCTTCGATGCCAAGATCGTAGTGGATCTCCGAGCAGGGGCCGCAGGGTCCAGTTTCGCCCATCTGCCAGAAATTGTCTTTCTCGTCCAGGCGGAAGATGCGGTCTTTCGGCACGCCCGCAACCTGTTGCCAGAGTTGCTCGGCATCATCGTCTTCGCGGAACACGGTCACGTAAAGACGATCTTTGGGAAGGCCAAACCACGACGGACTGGTTACGAGTTCCCAGGCGTAGGCAATGGCTTCCTTTTTGAAGTAATCGCCGAAGGAGAAATTGCCGAGCATCTCGAAGAACGTATGGTGACGGCGCGTGTGACCGACGTTTTCGAGATCGTTGTGTTTGCCACCGGCGCGGACGCACTTCTGGGACGATGTGGCTCGCGTGTAGTCGCGCTTTTCGAGCCCAAGGAAGGTTTCCTTGAACTGGTTCATGCCCGCGTTTGCAAAGAGCAGCGTGGGGTCGTTCGCGGGTACAAGCGAGGAGCTGCGAACGATGCGGTGGCCTTGTCCGGCGAAGTAGTCGAGGAACTTCGCGCGAATCTCATTTCCAGTCATTATTCAGTACCAGTTTCGCAGAGGGGTGGGTTTTAGCGGTCAGCTGTTAGCTTTTAGCGGTCAGCACGGGATCTCCAATCGCTTCGCTCATGGCTCTGTTAGCTTGGGTCGCTGACGCTCCCTGGCTCGGTGTCGAGAGTTGGGGATTTCCAATCGCTTCGCTCATGGCTCTGCTAGCTGGGGTCGCTCACGCTCCCTGGCTCTCTGTCGAGATCGTGAGCCGGCTGGGTTGATTTCGCACGTTCGCGTTGTTGTTGTTCGAAGGCGCGGCGCTGGTTGGGAGCAGGAGACCACGGGACTGAGAGAGGGATGCCGAGCGTCGCCTGAACCTTCTGAATGCTCAGCACCAACGCGTTTTCGCGCATGTAAACCAAACGTTCCTGCAGTCCTTCCTGTTTGGCACGGGCGAGCATCGTCTCGATTTCGCGCAGCACGCGGCTGAATGAGTTCTCGAGCGAGATTTTGTAGCGCAGCATCAGCAGCAGCCTGCGTTCGAGCTTCTCGAGTGTTTCTTCCGGTTCGTTTGCCAGTTCGGCTTCGGCGAAGCGTTGCTGCGCATTGCACACGGCTTGCATGCCGCGGCGCACGAGCCAATCGTTTTCTGCAAGTTTTTCGACCATCAGCACGATGGCCGAGTCGGCGTACTCGTGATTCTGGTAGCGATCGAGCCAGGATTTGCGAAGAGTTTCGAACTCCTCACGCGATTCGCCGGGGAGGAGACGGAAGTGGTCTGAGCGGAGGCCATGCTCGGTCGAGTTCTGGCTGGAGCGGAGTTTGCCATCGGGGGTCTTGGGCATGAGTGTGTTGAATCGACTGCATCGCGAGTATGGCGGGAGGCGTGTACGGGAGAGGCGGATTGAGACGAGTGAAGTTATTGAAGGAAAGGGCGGATACAAGATTTTCGATTTTTGTGACCGGGCCGGCGGAGGGGCTCGTGAAGCAAATTACCGAACGAACTCAGGGGCCAAGGCAACAAGTTGTATCGTAATACGACATATTGGCTCGAACTTACTTATGTGCGGCGCTGCCATTGCGTCGGGTCGCGACTGGCATGGAAGCACGCGATCACAAGCAGAGTATCGTCTTCAACAACGAAAAACAGCGAGTACGGAAAACGGCGCAAAAGGGCGCGGCGGATGTTCTTGAACACAATCGGAAACTGGCGGGGGTTGGCGCTCATCCGCTCGGTCAAACCGTTGATCGCTTCGCGGAAACGTCGGCCTAGTCCGGCGGCTTCGCGTTCGTACCAGTCCTGCGCTTCAATTAATTCCAGACGTGCGACCTGGGTGAAAACAACCCTGAACACTAGGGGCAACGCTGCTCTAGTTCAGCCTTCAATACTTCCCACGTTACGCCGTCCTGGCGGTCTTGATCGAGTGACCCAAGGCGGCGTTCTAATTCCGCCTGCTGCGCACTGCTCAAGGGAAGCTGGTCATGTTCGAGGCTGTCCCAAAGCTGTGCAATAAGCGCAAGTCGCTCGGGCGGGGATAAACGGACAATCTCATCAGGCGTAAGCAGTGCCATAGCTTGAGAATAGCCGGAAGGGGCGTGGCAGGGAAGCGCAAGAATTGTGCAAGCGCCCGATAATTCTTCCAAAAACCGATGGTTGCCCGATGCTGAAGCACGGGCAATGGCATTGTCGAGGCGAAACGTCTGGAACTTGTAAACTGAAGAGCCGTACGGCTAAAATCGCTCAGTCCAGTCCGCTGGATCCATCAAAATTTTGCGTTCCTGCTTTAGCATCCTCCGGCTGCTGGTTGTCGCTGCCTGCGCTCTGCGCCCGCTCTCCGCAGGGCAGCGCTGGATCTGCGTAACCACGCCGCATTTTGAGATGTACACAACTAACAGCGAGAAGCAGGCTACGCGCGCGCTGCAGGTATTCGAGCAAGTCCGCTACTTTTTTCTCCAGAGCAGCAAGAATAAGCAAGCTCCGGAAGGCCGAGTCCGCATCATCGCGTTCTCCTCGGAGAAAGACTATAAGGCGTATCGCCCTAACGCTGGAACGTTTGCGTACTATCTGCAGAGCCGTGCGCGTGACTACATCGTGATGCAGGATATCGAGGCCGCGCATTACGAGTCGGCCGTTCACGAATATACCCACCTGGTCGTGCAGCACATGAAGTTGGAACTGCCGGTGTGGTTAAACGAAGGACTCGCTGATTTGTACTCCTCTCTTGAGCCACGCGGTACGCAAGCGCTGGTTGGCCGTCCGCTCCCGTCCCACCAGGCGGTTCTCGCGCAGCACGCGTGGATTCCATGGGAGGTTCTGTTCACAGTTGATCGGAGCTCTCCCTATTACAACGAGAGCGAAAAGATGTCGATTTTCTATGCCCAGAGCTGGGTATTGACTCACATGCTCAACCTGAGTCCGGCCTATAGAGCCGGTTTCGGCAACTTTCTGGGTGCTGTTGCAGGCGGGATGTCGACTCCCGATGCCCTGCAGAAAATCTACGGCAAATCGGTGCGCGAGATCGCGACTGACGTGAACAAATACGCGCGTCAAGCCACCGTGAACGGGGCGGTTTTCGACATCACACTGCCCAAGTCGAGTCTGCAGCCGGATGTTGCAGAGCTGGGAGATTTCGATGTGCGGCTGGCTCTCGCGGATCTTCTCGCTTCCAGGAAGGAAAGCTCTTCCGAAGCGCAAGATCGTCTGAACGAACTTGACCAGCAATACCCGAAACGCGCAGCGATACAGGAGTCCTTGGGGTATTTAGCCTGGCAGCAGAGCAATGTTGCGGAGGCCCGTAAGCGTTTCTCCCTTGCAATTGACGAAGGTTCGAAGAACGCAGGCATGATGGTTGACTATGCCGGCCTCGCGCGAGGCTCAGACGTGCCCGCTCAAAAGCTCATCGATATCCTCCATACTTCGATTGCAC
>JAFARV010000068.1 GCA_019245255.1 Acidobacteriaceae bacterium
CGGCCGATAAAAAGCCATCTGCTAACTGGTCATTCGCATATTCGCCTCATTTCCGGCTCTATTACCAGGGCCGCGAAGCGGACGCGGATGCGACACTCGAGTGGCTCGAGCAGCTACGTTCTGCCTTCGCTTCCCTAAATCCGCCAAGTGCGGCGCGTGCGCCGGCGCGCGTGTTTGCGTTTAAAGACAGGGATGCGTACGCGCGCTACACTCTGGGACCAGCGGCAGACGCGTTTTATGTGGGTACCGACACTCGCGATTACATTGTCCTGGCCCGCTTGGGGCGCTCGGAATTTGCGGTCGCAGCACACGAATATGCACACCTCATGATGCGCGGAGCCGCCGCGCAATGCCCGCTATGGTTGAGCGAGGGACTTGCCGAACTTCTTTCTACCGTTCGCGTTTCTGGCTCGTCAGTTGAGATCGGTGGTGAGATTCCGGCGCATGTCCAGACGCTCGAGCGCGAAGATTGGCTGGCCCTTGAAGATGTGTTTGCAGCCAGCCACGAGCGCGTCCGATCCGACCGTGAGTTCGCGCGCCGGTTCTACGCGCAAAGCTGGGCTCTGACGGCCATGCTGTTATCTTCCGCGGAGTACGCCCGCTGTTCCGGAGCGTTCGTTGCCAATCTTTCGACTCCTACGTCATCGGAGACCGCTTTTGCCCAATCCTGCGGGAAGAATGTCCGGCAGATCGAACAGGACCTGCGGGGCTTCCATGCTCGAAATCCGCGAATGGCGCTGCCGAGGGCCGCGGTCGCGGAGATCCCGATTCAGCACGTTGCAATTTCGGAGTTCGAGTGGCGGCTCGCGCTGGCCGATCTTCAGCTTGCCTCAGGAGAGCTTGGGAACGCGAAGGAAGCATACTCGGAGCTCGTACGCGATTTTCCGGCAACAGCGGCAGCGCACGAAGGTCTCGGAGAAATTGCCTGGCGCAAAAAGGATTATGCGAAAGCGCGCGAAGAGTGGCAGCGGGCCATTGATCTGGGGTTGAACGATGCCGATCTGTGCCTTCGGCTGGCTTCGTTGTCGGCGCTAACAGCAATGCCGCCCGAAACCGAGGAGCTCGCTTTGAAACGAGCGTTGAAGCTGAGGCCGGATTTCGATGAGGCTCACTACCGGCTCGCCTTGATCGAGAGCAACTCGGGCGATTTCGCATCGGCCGTAGAGGATTTGAGAGCCATCCGCTACGTCACTGCCGCTCGCAGATTCGCGTACTGGGCCGCGCTGTCCTATGCCCTCGATGAGCTCGGAGCGCATGACGAAGCGATATCGGCTGCAAAGGAGGCGGCATCGGCCGCTGCCAACAATGAGGAGCGAGCCCACGCTGCCCAGCTCGTCTATATCGCGGGTACTGAGTTACGGGTTCGCTTCCTTTCTAACGCGGATGGAAGCACCCGGCTTGCGACGGTGAGGATTCCACGAGGCGTTCCGCCGCCAAACCCATTCATTCTGCCCGACGACAAGGTAGAGACCGTCCATGGCCGCTTGACTTCTGTTCGTTGTGCGAACGGGCAAGCATCGGCCTTTGTGGTCCGGTCGGCCGAGAGGGACATCGTTCTCACAGTGGAGCGCCCGGATCGGATACAGGTCGAGCATGGTCCGGAGACATTCAGCTGTGGCGATCAGCCCACAGCCCCGGACGTTACGGCTGAATACGCGTCGACACCACGCCCGCAAGAGGGTAAGTTGCGAGGTTTGTACTTCCGTGATCGCTGAAAGATTAGCTATTGGCTATCAGCTATCAGGCGTTCGATCAGCCCTAGTTTCCTGTTCAGGTTAGCTGGCTGGCCGGATCTAACTCAGCGTGACTGCACGATACAACCGTTGTGTTATGGTGCTGACCCTGACCGCTTGCGTCGGGGCACTGAATGGCGAGCAAAAGACGGCGAACGGCAAGTATCTCGCGACTGCGTACAACCAGCGTGGTCTCACAGCGTCCGGGGTACCGGCTCAATCGCATGTCGTGGCCGCCGATCCCGATATTCTCCCCATCGGAACGCGCATCAAAATCCGGCATGCAGGGCGATACTCAGGTGAATATGTGGTGGCCGATACGGGCGAAAAGATCGAGGGCCGGCACGTGGATATCTTCATTCCGAACCAGGCTGCATGCCGTAAATTTGGGAAAAAGACGGTGCGTATTCAGGTGGTTCAACTTGGCGCCGGAACGCGTGAAGATACAAAACAGGCTCAGCATGCTGTTAAAGAGGACGTCAAACAGGATCTCGCAAAGAAGGTAGTCGGAAACGCCGCGACTGAGGCCGACTGGGCTGCGCGGAAATCCATCCAGAAGAGTTCAGCGGCAGACGCAAAATCGTCCGGCGCAAGTACCGCCGCTGCCCCGGGCGATTCCGCTGCCGGCAGCTCGGGGGCCGCGCAGAGTCAAGCTCCGAGCGGAACGACTCCGAAGTAAGCGCGTGATATATGTGTCGCTGGCAAACATGCGACACATCGGCTCACTACTAATCTGCGGACTGACGCTCTGCGGCGCCGCGAGTTCCCAGCAAACACGGCAGGAAGTAACTCGAAACGAGAACCCGGCGGAAGACGCCCGGCCAAATAGCGGCAAGGTGCCGGACGCGTATGCGATCACAAGCGAGTTCCGGCGCATTGTCATCGTGCGCGTCAAATATAAAGCGGACCTGCTGGCGGGTATCGAGAGCATCGTGGCACAGCAAAAGGTCAAAAATGCTGTATTCCTGTCGGCGCTCGGCTCAGTCCGCAATTACCGCGTTCACGTTGTGGCCAATCGGGATTTTCCATCGAAGGATCTATTCGTTCAGGACCCGACTGCTCCGGCAGACATTATCGGTATGAATGGATATGTGGTGAACGGGCGAGTTCACGCCCATATTTCTCTTGCGAGCGGGGACAAAGCTTTCGGAGGACACCTCGAGTCAGGCACGAACGTCTTTACATTCGCGGTCGTCACCTTAGGCGTCCTGCCGGATGACGTCGATCTGAGCAAGGTGGACGACAAGACGTATCGATAGAATTTTGCGGTCGCTGCGTATGCGATTGCTTCTATAGGTTTTTCCTGAAGGCGTTCATTTTTCGACGTCGGGATTATAGAAATCCGCGCGAGTGCTCGATAAGGAAAGGGTGGACGTCTTCATCGCGCGGCACGCGATATTCGATCGCAACCTGTCTTTATTCGGATATGAACTGTTGTTCCGTTCCTGCCAGCGGAACACCGCTGACGTGACGGACGATACCGCATCTACTCTTCAAGTTCTGGCGAATAGTGTGTTGTCGTCCGGGCTGGAAGTTCTCGCCTGCACCGCGCCGGTGTTCATAAACTTCGGTCAGCAACTTCTGACGTCCGAGTTCACGTCGCTGTTTCCTCCGAGACTCGTGGTTATTGAGATCCTCGAGACGGTCAAGCCCAGCCCGGAAGTGATCGCTTCCTGTCTGACGTTAAAGAAGCTTGGCTACATGCTGGCGCTGGATGATGTGGTTGGAATGCGCCGCGGAGACGATGAGCTGGTCGGTCTCGCTAATTTCGTAAAAGTCGATTTCCGTGCGACCACCCGCGATGAGCAGATGAGACTGGGCAAAGCGTTCGGGTCTGACGGCCGGCGCCTGATCGCAGAGAAGGTGGAAACG
>JAFARV010000701.1 GCA_019245255.1 Acidobacteriaceae bacterium
AGGTTCGTGTCACTCTACTTCCAACATGGTACGAGACTAAAGCCTTCTTTTTCGTACTGATACTGCTGTTGAGCGGTGCTGCATACGGGGCCAGCAGGCTGCATGTAAGGCGCCTGAAGGCGAAAGAACGCAAGCTTCAGGAGTTGGTGGATGAGCGAACGAGTGAGCTACGCGACGCGCGCGACCATTTAGAGATTAGAGTAGTTGAGCGGACAAGAGAGCTTTCGATTGCCAACGAGCGCCTGGAAGCAGAGATACTGGTCCGGAGAGAGGCCGAAGAGAAGGCCGGCGCCGCGAACCGCGCCAAATCTCAGTTTCTGACGAACATGAGTCACGAACTCAGGACGCCTATGAATGGTGTTATCGGAATGAGCAATCTGGCGCTCCAGACCTGCAACAATCCCGAGCAACGTGAGTATCTTCAGCTACTCAGCCAATCCGCCGATCATCTGCTTGCCATTCTGAACGACATCCTGGATTTTTCGAAGATTGAATCGGGCAAGCTGTTCCTCGATGAAATGAGTTTTGACCTGGTGGAACTCGTCGAGAAACTGCAACGCACGATGGAGCCGCTCGCTCGCCAAAAGGGCGTCGCCCTTGTTGCAAACATCGATTCCGGGCTGCCGCGCCAGATAGTGGGCGATCCTACCCGGCTGCGGCAGGTGCTGCTCAACCTGCTAAGCAACGCGATCAAATTTACGCCCGACGGAAGAATAGAGATCGCTGTTAGTGGGAGCACGCAGGGACGGCAGATCTCGTTCAGCGTCTCAGACACAGGTATTGGAATTCCGAAAGAGAAGCAGGCCAGCATCTTTGAATCGTTTGTGCAAGCGGACGGTGGAACCTCACGGAAGTTCGGCGGGACCGGCCTCGGTCTCGCGATATCGGATCGCCTGGTGCGTGCGATGGGGGGCGTGATAGAACTGCGGAGCGAGGTAGGAGCGGGTAGTACTTTCTCGTTTTCCATACCTGTTCGCAATGGGTCAACGAGGCGTGAGGTGATTTCCAATTCGGAGGCAACAGACTCGGTTGAAGCCGGCTCCGCCCGGAGCAATGCGACCCGTCCCGGCAAGGGTTTGAAGGTGCTTGTGGCCGAGGACAATCCCGTAAATCAGCGTCTGACCAAGGCCATCCTCGAGAAGGCCGGCCACGTTGTCACGCTTGCATGCGACGGACGCGAGGCAGTTGCCGCTTGTGCAAAAGACCGGTTCGAATTAATTCTGATGGATGTCCAAATGCCCGAGATGGATGGTCTGGAAGCGACTTCCGCTATCCGGCAAGCTGAGCAGGGCCGGTTTCACACTCCGATCATTGCGTTGACCGCTCATGCGATGCAGGGCGACAAGGAACGTTGCCTGCGTGCGGGAATGGACGGGTATCTGACCAAGCCCATCAACGCCAAGCACCTTTTAGCGGAACTTGAGGCGCTCGCTAGCGCGTCGTGAATGGGGGCGGGAGGTTCATTCAGGCAGACGATTTCGGCCAGCGACGCAGACCAGCAAAGATGTGTGTGCCCGTCCGTTATCTCACCTCATGCACTTGGATCGAGTCTTCCGATGTAGATCCAGCGCGAGAGAACGGGTGCTATCCGGCGTCAAGGAATCCATTCGTATCGCCTTTTTATGCGTGACCCACGCAGGTACGCCGGTTCATGTGGCGGAACTAGAACCTCGTCAACAAACCGGGCACCAAGCCGGTCGATAGTCCTGATGGATGCGAAGTTGTCCGAGTCACATGTAATAGTCACACCCCTATAGACTGAGCGCACGAAAGGCGCGAGGGCGCAGCAAGCTTGGTACGCGTAACCGCGGCCCCTAAATTCTTCAAGAATTTCAAATCCGACATGCCCCGCACAGATATGGACATGTTCGGTGTCTCCGATACGGAAATTGATATGGCCGACATCAGAAGCACCGAGGTTCAGGATGCGGAAGTGGTATGCGGGCACAAAACCCTTTGACGGATCCCCGGGAACGACGTGAACGAAACGCAATCGTACGTCACCGAAAGACAAATTATCGGGTGGCGTGAGAGGCGCCTCAAAAAAAACCAACTGCAAACCCATAAAACTCGATTGTCGGTCCGGGCAAACTGATTGAAAGCTGCATTCCTCTGAAAGCGTCTATTAACGAACCCGCGCAAAACGGGCACGCTCTGTACGCTTTGCGCTACTCAGATGGCAGCTGCGCCACAGCATAAGAAAAGATAG
>JAFARV010000757.1 GCA_019245255.1 Acidobacteriaceae bacterium
TGCCGCGCGCGTACACTTCGCAAAACAGTCCGCATTCGCGGATAGACTTCCGAGCAGGTCCCGTTGATCTCCCACCGGTAGTCGCCAGTCAGCACGCACATGTCCGGTCGAAGTCCTTCCACAATGCCGGCCACTGCCTCATCGAGCGAATCCAGCCGATCGATATGCAAATCCGAAAGATGCAGGATTTCGAATCCGTCCAGCGCGCGCGGAAGATCCGGTAAGTAAAGCCGCACCCTTCGGAGCTCGGGGCTTAACGCGTTCCGGTACCCGCGTTGATACAGCCCAAGCCCCTTGAAAGCAGCTTTCAGCAGCCGTGTTTTGATGGTGCGGTTAAACCACAGCCGAAAGCGGCTCTTACGAAAGGTGCGTCCTGAGCGCCCGAAATATTCTTCTACGGCAAGGCGCGGCTTCAGTCGCTCCAGCAAATCGCGTCGCTGAGCTTCCCGAGTGTGCGAGTCAAGTAGCGGCACCTGATTCGATGGTAAAGGGTACTTTCACTTGTCACGAGCTCAAGCGCAACAGGTCAAGGCCGTCTCAGCTTCCACGCGTCCACTGAGAACTTTCCGGGGCCGAAGATCAGGATGATCAGCGAGGCAAACAGAAACGTAAACGCGTCGTCGCCGTAGAACTTCCCGGGATTTGAGAAGAAGGCCATCAAATCCTCGCGTCCGGCTGTGAGATACGCAACCAGCATGTCGATTGCAATGATTAACGCAATTGGCCGCGACAGAAGACCGACTGCTAACAAGATGCCACCGATAAACTCCAGCCAGGAAACAACGACGGCATTCACGCCGGGCAACGGAATGCCCAGGCTCGAAAAGAAGTGTGTTACCCGGGGCAGATGCTGCAGCTTGCCCCATCCGGTCTGGGCGAGCTGCCAACCCCAGTACAGCCGGATCGCAAGCAGGAAGGGCGAAGCGAGCGTCGAGCAAGCGTCGGTAAAAGTATCGTAGAGCGGGCCCACACGCCCCAACGATCGTCCGTTTACGGCACCGGCACTCATGCCGCATCTCCAAACGGAACATAGCTCGAACGGCAAAACCATCCCAACTCCGCCCAGTTCGCAAACCATTGCTGCAGTGCGGGAATGCGCTCCACCTCGGGCAACATACTTGAAACGAATGCGGCTTCGAGGGCCTCTTCGAGCGATTCTCCGGCAGCCAGCGCGCACAGCATTCGATATGGCTCGCGATCCAGGCGCTTGTAGTAGACAGAGTCCTCCATTCGATGAACGGCAAGAAAGACTGCTTCGCGGGTGGGCAGAACATGTTTGCGAAGGCGACGGCGAAAATGTCCGAGGCGCGCAGCATTCGCAGATGTGCTCGCATCGCCTTCGTACTGGCGCACCTCGATCAACAGATCGTCGACCGGATAGGAAAGGTGGAGCAAACGAATATATGGCTGCAAACGCACACTCAGCCCTGGTCCGGCCGCTTCTATGTCGGCGGGAGTAAGAATCGGCTCGGAAGCGGAGTCAAAAGCCTCGATGTGTGCCCATTCGAGGCGAACCATATCCAGCGCGAGTTCTTCAACGTCTGCTATCCACCCGGTGTGCGCGCGCAGCCACGTTTCGAGTTGTGAGCCGAGGTTCCGAAGGGTGAAAGAAACGGACGGGCAGTCATTCAAATAGGCATGCGAGAGTGCATCGAATTTGCGCGATCCGATGATGGCTCGCAGTCCCGGGAAATCTTCGGCGAAGCACGACAACACCCGAAACCAATACTGCCGGTTATAGATCTCCAAGCGTTCAAACGAAGTCAGCCTGCTGTTCGGCTTGATCAGCGCATCCGCTTCGGCTTGCATGGAAACTCCCCCTTGAGAGCGCTGCCGCATCCCCTCGTCTCTCGTTAGAGGCTGCATCACTGCCACCGCAACCCTGCGTTGCAGCTCCAGAAGTTTACTCATGTGCGCACCTCTATGAGTTCCCGCGTCTCCGGCGGAAGCGATACTGCCGCCTTCTTTAGAAAACGGTTCGCCTTCAACGCTTCGCGATGCACTTCTTCAAAAGTGGGAATATTGTCGTCCCATTCGAGTAAGGTGGCGGTTGGTCCGCACCGTTCAATGGCACGCGCATACAGTGCCCAGACCGGATCGATAACTGGATGATCGTGCGTATCAAGAATGTA
>JAFARV010000877.1 GCA_019245255.1 Acidobacteriaceae bacterium
AACATTCTCCGCGTATGGATCAACGACGGGCCGGAATCCGGAACCACCAACGGAGAGGCTGACGAGGAAATCGCGAATTATGGACCTGTAGCCCTCTATGTGGGTGGCACGGGCGAAGTGCGTTTCAAACAAGTCGAATTCAAAGATCTCGGACGGCGCGTGCTACCGGAGGAACAGATATCCAGCCGTTTCCGGATGCAGCGGATCAATGACTTCTATTACGGCTGGTCCGCGACCGCAGCCGACATCAATCATGACGGCATATTGGATATCGTCTCAGGCCCGTTCTATTATCTCGGTCCCGATTTCCGGGTCTCGCGCGAAATCTACCTGAGCAAGACCTCCGATGTCAGTTCGCAACTAACTCCGGCAATGGTGAATTTCGCTTACGACTATACGGGCGATGGTTGGCCTGACGTGCTGATCGCACACGGCAGAGCGATGTGGCTTTACGTCAACCCCAGAGGCGAGGCGCGGCGCTGGGACAGTTACAATGTGCTGCCGACAATCTCTTCCGAGATTGCGATTTTCAAGGATATTGACGGCGATGGCAAGCCGGATGCCGTGTTCGTGGGAGGAGGTGCGGTCTGCTGGGCCAGCCCCGACCCGGCGAATCCAACAGCGCCGTGGATCGTGCATAAGGTTTCAACGGACGGGTATTTCGTCGCCGCCCAGCACGGGCTTGGGGCAGGCGACATCAACGGCGACGGACGAATGGATATCGTTTCTCCGCAGGGGTGGTGGGAGCAACCGCCCAAAGGGACGCCGGACGGACCCTGGCCCTATCATCCCGTGGCGCTGGGCCGCTGGCCGCGCGCTGGAGGGAGCGTCGGCGGCGCCGAGATGGGCATCTACGATGTGAACGGCGACGGTCTCAATGACATAGTCACGAGCCTCGAAGCTCACGGGTGGGGTCTTGCATGGTTCGAACAGAAACGGGACAAGAGCGGCAACATTTCATTCACTGAACACATCATCATGGACGATTACTCGACGAAAAACCCGGGCGGAGTAACGTTCTCCGAACTGCACGGATTGACCATCGCCGACGTCGATGGCGACGGCATTCCGGATATCGTTGTGGGCAAACGAGTCTTCTCGCACCAGGAGAGCTACACCGATCCCGATCCATACGGCCCCGGCGTGCTCTATTGGTTCCGAACCATCCGCAATCCGAGGGCCCCGGGCGGCGCCGAGTTCGTGCCTGAGTTGATTCACAACCGCTCAGGCGTCGGGTCGACCGTGCTCGCCCTGGATTTGAACAAGGATGGCGCGATGGACATCGTGACCTCTACCAATCGGGGAACGTTCATTTTCTGGGGCAAACCCGGCGCGAAGCCGTAGATTGGTTCAGTCCCTACGATAACGATCGAGACTTTGAAGCAATTGTCGCTCGGCCACGCGCGCTGGGGTGTTAAAGCGGAGCAATTGTGCTGTAATCGCGCCTACATCGGTCAGAGGGTCAATCACGAGGCCGGCCATGCGAAATTGTTCTTCCGAGCGATCTTGGGGTGGATGGATCAGGCGCACCACTTCGCCGGTTCTGGGATGGATAGAAGCGATATCACTGCCTTTGTAGAGGTTGCAAAGATAGCACGCATAAGCCAAATTGTCCGGCTCGCTGAGACCTCCATGCTTTCGGCTAATCACATGATCGATCTGATGAGGGAAGGCCGCATCGGTTCGATGCAGCAAACAGTACTCGCATCTGCCGAAAGCGCGCGATTCGACCAGCTTTCGCATGGATTCGGGCCAAGTCACCCTTTGGAGGCGAGAATCTGCCTTGCTCGAGCTTTGGCCATGCGAAGAATGTGTTCCAATTCTGTGAAATGCTCGAGCTCTGATTCTTCTTCCGAAGTCAGCCGATCCTCTTTTGCGAGTTCCAGTAATTCCAGCGCGCGTCTTTGCGCTGCCGGAGAAGGCTGAAAATCAACAACTGCCTGCGGCGTTGTAGCCGACGCGAAAAAGTCAATGATTTCTAATAAACAGCGTTGCTTGCCACGACTCACCTACTATCATCCGACAAAGTGCACAGCTAGCCAATTCCCATTATTCAAACGCCGCTGAATTCACGCCAACCCTTCGCAAGCGTCTGACTCGCACTGGCTTCCGATCCCTGCTCGCAATGGCCACGAGAACTGTCTGCTATTTTTCCCTAACTGCAATCCCACGATACCTTCCGAGTTTCGTGAGGCGGCAATGCAGTAGCCTTTTCTTCGCGGCGAACCAATGCCTCGGTTAGATCCTCACGGCTGTTCACGAACAACTGCATCTCTTCCCGACCGGCTGGCGGCAACATATATTAGTTGCTGATTCACCATACGGCCGACGCCGGGACCATCCGTATCCAAATGCACAAGGACCCGCTCAGCCGTCGTGCCCTGAGCCGCATAGCTGGTCATCACATAACCATGCGCGAGGTGGGGCATGCGCTCCAGATTCCGTACCAGCGCCGGCCATCATCCAGGCGCAAAGTAACGTTACCCGCTGTATCGATTGCCTCGATGGTCCCGATGCGAACCTTGATCTCAAGCTGATGAAAGCCGGAGCACCTGCACTCTGGATCCCTCGAGTTGATTCAAACGCCTCCAGCCATACACCACATAAATGAGCGCTGCAAAAACGAGAAAAACGGTTGCTAACGAAACGCACGGTTTACAGCAGCTCGTCGACTGTGGAAAGTGTGAGGACTTACTGGCCGAGTTTATGCGCCGCTCCAGACGGATTCGGAAATGGACATCTGACTCGCGTCTCGCAGAAACAGAAGGCTGCGATGATCGCGTCAACGGGGACCTGCGCTAAATCGGCCCGGCCGTGGACGAAATGAAATGACAAAGGGCTCGTTGTTGGACGGCCTTGACAACCTACCTATCAAATGGTAGC
>JAFARV010000084.1 GCA_019245255.1 Acidobacteriaceae bacterium
GTGGTCTTGTCGGAGACGCGTTTGCTGACAGTCCAGCGCGCAATCTGGATTCTGGCGCTGATGGCTGTGCTGGTTGCTATTTCCCTCCTGTGGGCATCAGCCCTACGGCGCCGGGTACGTCAGCAGACGGACACGATCCGGGCCAAACTGCAGAGCGAACATCGTCTCGAATCGCAATACCGCCGGCTTTTTGAGCGAAACCTCGCGGCGGTTGCGCGATGGCGTCCCGACGGAACGATCCTGGACTGCAATCGCGCCTTTGCCGAACTATTGGGCGTGGCTGGGCCGGAGGCTTTAACAGGACGCTGCTTTTGGGAATTCCACGTCGATCATAGTCTGGCCCGCCAGGCGTCTATGCTCACTTCAGCCGGAACGAACCACGAAGTCTGCCTGCGCGGCAGAGACGGTAGAAATGTCTGGGTGATGCAGAGCATCAGCCGCGTTGACGATGGGGATGGGCCGGTCCTCGAATCGACTGCAATCGACATCACTGCGCTGAAGGCATCGCAGCAGGAGCTCGAACAAGCGAAGAATGTGGCTGAGGCAGCAAGCAGATCGAAGAGCGAGTTTCTGGCCAATATGAGCCATGAAATCCGTACTCCTATGAACGGCATCATCGGCATGTCGGAACTCGCGCTCGGAACCGATCTGGACAAAGAGCAACAGGACTACCTCGGTACGATCCGGCAATCGGCTGAGCTCTTGTTAACGGTCATCAACGACATACTCGATTTCTCCAAAATCGAGGCGGGAAAATTGGTTCTCGAGATGACCGATTTCACCATTCGGGACTGCCTTGGCGATGCCCTGCAGGCACTCGCGGTACAGGCTCACAAAAAGAATCTGGAATTAGCCTGCTGCATTGATCCGTCGGTTCCTGAAACTCTCATTGGCGATCCTGTAAGACTGGTGCAGATCCTCAACAACCTGGTTGGAAACGCCATCAAGTTCACGCACAAAGGTGAGGTAGTGGTCACCGTAAGCGCGGCTGAACGCAACGGACCGGACGGGAAGTTCCCAGCTCTGGACCTTCACTTTTGCGTCAGCGACACCGGCATGGGCATCCCACCCGACAAGCAGAAAATTATTTTCGAAAGCTTCTCTCAGGCCGACACTTCGACCACCCGGCGTTTCGGTGGCACCGGACTCGGTTTGTCGATCGCTTCGAGATTAGTCGGCATAATGGGAGGCCGGATTTGGGTCGAAAGCGAGCCCGGCAAAGGGAGCAAGTTCCATTTCACAGCCGGATTTCGCTCCTGCCAGCGCCGGCGTCCTGCTGTCCTGCGGCATGCCCTTGCGAGCACCCGGATCTTGGTCATCGAACCTAACGAGAGTGCGAGGCAAGCACTCCAAACGGAGTTGCAGACGCTTGGCGCAACGCCTGTCGTATTCGCCTCAAGCGCAGAGGCGTTGGGCGCGCTCGGGTCAGACCCGTCTACTGCGCTCGCAGATGTTCATGCGGTGCTAGTGACCCCGGGCGCTGCCAATCAACCGGAAACGGAGGCATACGAAGTCCTCTCCAGGATGGCCTCAGACAAGATGATCGCGATGATCAGCTTGACACCAGGAGTGCAATCCGACGGTGGGCAAAACTCGGTCCGCCGCATCCGAAAACCGGTCAAGCGGTCGGATTTGATCCGGGTGCTCGAACAGACGCTAGCGGAACGGGAGCCGGCGAATAACCGGGTCAACGCCGAAACACATGAGGCCGCTTCGAAAACGGGGCGTGCGCCGCGTCCGTTGAACCGGCTCCGGGTTCTTCTCGCTGAAGACAACCCGGTGAATCAAAGGCTCGCCATCCGCATGCTCGAGCAGCTGAACTGCTCGGTAAGACTGGCCGGCGATGGCCGTCAAGCGGTAGAAGCCTGGCTCGAAGAACGGTTCGATTTGATCCTGATGGACGTGCAGATGCCATTTATAGATGGAACTCAGGCTACGCGGATCATAAGAGATCTCGAAGCTGGCCGCGCGCCCGCTGAAGAGAGCTTCACGACTGCGCGGGCCATCTCATCTGGGCGGACGTGGATCACGGCCTTAACCGCACACGCGCTGCCGGGTGACAGAGAAAAATGCCTCGCGAGCGGCATGGATGCCTACGTTGCAAAACCGGTCACGCTCCGGGCCATTGAAGATTTGCTGTCAGAAGCTGAGGCCGCGGCGCCCTCAGGAGTTGAGCCGCCCGCGATACAACCCGTGCTCAGTGCGTGACCGGCTCTAACGGAACGCTCCCTGCACACGAAACGCTGTTGAAATAGCGAGCCACACAACGACTCTGTTACGCTTCCTCGAGACAGCTCAGATGAAGCTCATCGTTGGAATTACCGGTGCGTCGGGAGCAATCCTCGGAGTACGGATTCTGGAGGGCCTGCGGGCGCTTCATGTCGAAACACATCTGGTGATGAGCCGCTGGGCCCGCGCTACGATCACGCAAGAAACATCACTCACCCCGGAACGAGTCGAGCAACTTGCGACGGTTGTCCATGCGGTAGACAATCAGGCAGCGCCGATCTCGAGCGGCTCATTCAAGACGGACGGAATGATCGTCGCCCCATGCAGCATGAAGACGCTTGCGGCAATTCGCGCGGGCTACTCGGATAGCCTCCTATCCCGAGCTGCCGACGTCGTGCTCAAGGAGCGGCGCAAGCTGGTGCTGCTGGTTCGAGAAAGCCCGCTCAGCGAGATCCATCTCGAAAACATGCTCTCCCTTACCAGAATGGGCGCAGTGATTTTCCCGCCCGTTCCCGCGTTTTATAACTCGCCGCAAACGGTCGCTGACATTGTGACCCATATCGCAGGAAGAGCGCTGGACCAATTTGGGCTCCAGCTGCCGGGAGTGAAACGCTGGGACGGCCAAATAAGCCGGAAATAAAACTTCAGTAGAGGCTCCGCATCCGGAATGCACGGTATCCCGTGGGTAGCTGCAGAGTTTGCCTGAAGACCAGCGAGCCCGACGGCGTGTACTCAACACTGCTTGACCCGGTTGAAAGGAACCCGTTGTAGAACTCGTAATTGCCGTTCTCGAGCAGCGCAGCACTGCCGACCGCCATTGATTGAACGCCCAGATCCTGACTCAAAACAGGCGTCGCAGTAAGATTTTTTTCGTCGAGCCGCCAGTCTTGGCCCCGGCTGTCGCCGCCGTAAATCGAAATCCTGGTATTGCCGTTGTCGTATAGCGTCAAAGTTCCGTTTGCGGCATACGTGGCATCGTGCTGGTGACTAAACCATCGGGAATCGAACGTGGATGACGAGCTTCCGCCGGGCAAACTGAAGCTGCCTCCTTGCCCCAGGGTCCAGATGATAGTGTTGTCCGGCTGGCCCTTATGCCACTGGGCAGTCCCGTTCTGATAATTCAGCTTCACCACCCAATCCAAATGACGGATGGACATGATCAAGTTTCCGTCCGGAGCCGGCGCTAGCGAGTTTGCATGGGTCCAGTCATTAGCGACTGTGTAGGCGGGGTTTTGCGGGTTGGTGCAACCGAAGCTGGTTCTGGTGCAGAGCTCACGCAGCACCGCTGGATGCTTGATGTTCAGGTGATCGAAGGCGTCCCAATACCAAATCACCCGCAAGTTCGCATCGAGCACGATAGCCATATCGGAGACTACGTCCACCGGCCCCGCACCCTGATCCGCGACTTGTTCCACTCCGCCGATAACGGCCGTGTATCCGTTCGAAAGCCTGATAGCTTCATGACTAAACACGAGAATGGGCTCGGCGCCCATCGCTTTGAGTTGCGCGTTGACGGCAGCAACATTCGTTTCGCGAACCACGTTCCCGGCCAGATCCCACTCGCGAAGCAGCCGGCGGTTGTTAATTACGCTGCCTGGCTGATCCGTAATGCCGAGGAACGTACCGCCGGAAACGGGCCGGGTCAGATATCCTCCGTTCGGTTGGGGAAAGCTGGGAAGATACCAGACCAGCCGCCCCAGCGTATCGGTCGCAAACGGCAGGCCAGACGAACCATTCAGAACAATCGGGTAAGCAGTGCTGTTGGGCACCTCCGCCGGAACGTCAACCTTCGCCGTGGTCAGCGTGACGCTAAGTGGAAGGGCGCCGGTGGTGAAGGACAGGATTGGTCCGACCGTGTCAAACGGGCCGTTATAGACATCCTGTTGCATGCTGTACGCGGTGGACGGTCTCATACCCGCGATATAGAAATTGACGCTGGTGGTTCCATTGCAGGTCTTGAACGGAGTCGCAGCCCAGATGGTGTCGCCTTGCCCCTTGAAGCGCACGCGAATGGTTCGTCCCGCCGTGCACGCCGGAGCGCTGTAAAGCGCAACCAGCGGATGCGCTGTCGGTGAAATGACGGGCTCACCGCCGGAGACGAGCGATGTCACAATATACGTCTGACTCGCAGTGCCGGACGCTCCAGAAGATGACTGCACGTTCACCTGTACCACATAGCTCCCCTCCTGATCACTCGCGGTCCATGCAAAGGTGTCATCAGAAGAAAAGTCCTTCCGAACTTGCAACGGACCGCCGGAGGGGCCGACGCTGAACTGATAGGTGAGCGTCGCCTGTGGACTGCCCGTGTCCGTGGCGGTGGCCGTCCAGCCGACGGTCGTGCCTACGGACGCGCTGCCAGGCGATGGCGTAAGCGTCACGTTCACTGCTCCAAACATGCTCGCTGCGGCGCCACCCAGAGCCGCGGCAATGCCCGCGAGAAATTTGAGCCGCTTGCGCCCGGCCAACGCCAGCATGAGCAGCCCTCCGACACCAAACAATGCGACCGGAGCGGGCTCCGGAACCTGCGAGGCATTCATCAACAGCAGTTCCCCGACGGCTACGCTGTCGTGCACGGCCCCATCCGGCGTTTGCGAGTCGCCCGGAAGGTCAAGTGTCGAGAGCAAGTTTCCATTCAAATCGAGTTCGTACACGTCATCTGTCGAGCCTGCCCACAAGTCGCCGGATGCCGGATCGAACCCAAGTCCATACAGGCCCGTGAGTGGGGTTGCGATTTGACCCGTAGGCGCGCCGGTTATCGACCATTCGTCGATGTTCGATCCCGTATCGCCTTCCGTCGTGTAGACAGTCGTGCCGTCAAACGCCACTCCTATGTGCGTGAAACCTGTGCTCCACGAATTGAGTACCGTGCCTGTGCTCGATACCTGGTACACAGTGCCGTCAAATGCACCCAGGAACAGAGTCCCGTTCGGCCCCGCCGCTCCATTGTCAATCAGATTTGAAATGGTGAAAGATGCTTCGGGCGCGAGCGCCAGGTTGTACTGTGCCACGGTGCTCGCATTCGAAGTGGCACTAGGCTGGATGAAGAAATAATCCGAGGCCTCGGGAATGGCAGCGATTGCGCTCGCAGGTCCCAAATCCTGTATGTAATTACCCGACGTGGAGTAGATTTGGACGGGTGTAAGTGTGTTAAATCCAATGAAAAGAGAATCCGCCCTCGCGATGGCAATGGAGCCCGCTATTGAATTGGCGATTAACAACGCCAGCACCGGACGATTTCGCTTTAGACAGCGCCAAACCGGGTGGAACATTAAAGCCCTCCTTAAGGCGTTAACATTACGGTTACGACGCTGTAATGAGGCGTTAGTTGACGTGTGAAGGTGACGTCAGCCTGCCATATCGGACGTAAATAGTACTATGGTTTCGCGGTCCTTCGTTTCGAGAGGATGACTTTCGGTGATGCTGGATTAGTGCGCGACCCGAACTAAGCTCGCGCGTGCAGCGCCTTCTAGCCACTGTGGCTCATTTCGCCAGCCTGACGATGGAATCAGGCACTCGCACCCCTGGCTCGATTCCGTTGGCGCCGCTCACGCAATTCCTGTTCGGCTCGACGCCAATCCACCTCGGGAGATCCTTCGGGGCAACCGCGCTCGCACCAACACTCGTACGCACGCGCCGCAATGTCATCGGAAGGCAGATCGCTGCCGACGTCCGAGGACAAGCCGGCATGTTCGGATGCCCTGATATCTCCACTTGCGCCCGGCAATTGCGTTTCCGTGCGCGCGGTTGAGGCAGGACTTTGGCCCAACGCCGAATCACTGCGCGGCGTCATGCCAGTGCCGCGTCCCCCCGGTACAACGTTGGGAGCAGGCGAACTACTCCTGCCTGGAGTGACGGCCGTACTACCTGATCCGGCTCCAGCACCACCTTCGACGCCAGATACATCAACACCTCGGGAACCGGTCGACAGCATCGTGTCACCGGCCACAGTATCGCTAATGCTCAGACCAGCGCGGGAACGCCGGAGACGTTCAGCCTGCTGCGCATCTGAGAGCGTCGCCTCTTCATCATCTCGAAGATTGGCACGGGTCGTGGGGATTTCA
>JAFARV010000112.1 GCA_019245255.1 Acidobacteriaceae bacterium
CATTGAGGAGGTTCAAGCGATCGCGGACCGCGAGCGTCTAAAATCGTATCCGTTTTATTGGGCCACTCTCGGCGAGTTCGAGCTTCGTTCCAAGAGGTACGAGACAGCGCACGGTCATTTCCGTTCCGCGCTGGCCGTCGCTCGCAACGACGCGGAGCGTCACTTCTTCAGTCAGCGCGCGAGTTCTGCTCGACAAAATGCTGTCGCGCTGTCATATTATGAACCGGAGGCGTAACATGAAGACTTCCGTTCTCGTTCTTCTAGTTGCAACGGCGCTAAACGTTTGCTGTTTCGGCGATTCCATTTTGCAGGATCCGACGGTCCAGACAAGGGAGCCCCCCTCAATCCCCCCCGGCGTTCCCTTTGCAATTCCCGTGGCCTCGCTCCCGTACATGTTCACGCTGCCGTGCGATCTCACCGACGACTGCGTGTTCCAAAATGAGAGTCCGTTCAGCTGGTTTACTCTCTTTGTCATACCCGGTCATCCCATCTCACAAGTAACTTGCTCGGGCACTGGGTGCAGTGCCGACCCGTCGTCAGGAGTGATAACGCTTGTTACTGACGTTCGCCATAACCAATTTCTTGAATTGAAGTTTATCGGTTTTGCGAGAGGGACCACTTACACGTTATCGAGCACGTCGGTGGTCATCCCGGAGCCACAGACGACCACGCCCGTTTGTGGCGCCCTTCTTGCTTTTTGCCTGATCACGTGCAGACGCGCCCGTTACCGAGCGGGTTGATGCTGCACGGCGTCGCCGCTGATTTGGCGAAATCCAGGTAGCTTCCGAAGTTCCTTCAGATCTGGATCGAGAGTCGCTTCCCTTGCGGAGTAGCCGTTCTCAATCGCACATTTCAGCGATGTCAAAGCTTCATCGTAGTGTCCGTCCAAAGCCTGGATTACCGCTTTTTTGTACATCAATTCAAAGCTACCGGGATCCAGTGAACGTGCCGCGTCTATAGTCTTCTTCGCCTCGGAATCGTAATGGAGCTTCGCTTCAACAAACGCCAAATTGCCCATGGCCACGCTATTTTCCGGGTTTTCAGACAACTCGGCGACGGCTAGAGCCCGCGCTCGTTCGTAAAACTGCTGCGCCTCAGCGTAGCGACCGAACATATTTAGCGCGTCAGCCACGTTCTGGGCATTCACAGCTTTTTTCTCCAGCTCGTAGGCCTTCCGGAAGAGAATCAATGCTCGCTCGTAATCGCCGAGATAGAACACCGCTACACCCAGATTCGCGAGTGTGGCAGCATCGTCGCCAAATTCAAGGGCACGCTCATATGGGTGTATACACTCCTGATAGTGCCCCTCACTGAAGTAAGCACGGCCCTCACCCTCAAAGCCCTCCGGGCGGTCGGAGTCCAGCAATTGTACCTTTTTGAATGTCTGGGCGGCGTCCTCATACTTGCCTAGACCGAAATACGCATTCCCCAGATACACATAGATAACCCAGTTGTAGGGTTTTAGCTCGATTGCTTTTTGATAAGCGGCAACACTCTGCACTATGTAATTGTGGTCTTTGTAGACCTTTCCCAAACGCTTATAACCTTCGGCCTCTGCGTCCGTGTTCGAGGAAAGTTCGATGCCACGCTTCAACTCGGCTATAGCTTCAAGAGGTTGGTCCATGGCCCCCTCTACCGCCCCGAGCGCTAAATGAGGATCCGCTCGTTCCTCGTTTTTCGCTTCCGCCTTCGAGCATGCGTTGCCGGCGGCGTTATAAGCCCACCGCAGAAGATTCGTGTCACCACTCTTTCTGGCTTTGATCAAATATGCGTAAGCGAGGGCGGCATCTGCACACGAAAAGCTATTGTCTATGGCGATCGCCTTTCGGTAGAGGTCAATAGCATTGTCGAGATAGTTTGATGAAGCTGCAGCGCGCAGTATGTCTTGGGCCTGATCGTACAGCCGCTGGGCTCGCTCATTGTTTGTGCACGGTGGCTTGATCCTTGGAGGAGGTACAATTCTCGATTCTAAGAGGCGCAAACTCCAGTCGTAAATGCGGTCGCCTATTGCCAACACCTCAGCCGTCCCAACAAAATCGCCGTCAGCGATTCCGCGACCTGTGCTCTTATCCAGCAGCTTCGCTCTGACTTCGATCTTGTCGTCTCGCAATCTGGTAGACCCTTGTACACCAATGTCGGATGTACCTTCAAGTCGTACTTGCGCCAACCTCGCAGCCAAGTATTTGGACAAAGCTTTCGACAGATCAGACGCCACGAGTTGGCGACTAGGAGGCTGACTCTGCCCTACGAGACATCCCGATATTGACAATACAGTCTTGTTCCTCGGCGGCGAGACACGAAGCATGGGTGGTAAGTTAGCGTATGCTTTAGAGGCGATCCGGGCGATTTTGCTGGATTGCGTTACCTCAAACTTTTCGACGATGAAATGGTGATTGAGACTCACCGGTTGCGTCGCGCTCGGTCTGAACGGCCGTTGAAAGAGGAGTATGAATGCGGCCATCAGAATGAATAAAACTGCGGCCGCGATGGTTTTGTGCTCTCTGGCAATCGCAGCGATTTCTGCAAATACAGTCGAGAGGATGCTGAGCCAGCGCAAAACTCCGCCGGGAGCCACGATTCGCTGTACGCGCTGGAGCGCGGATACCACTTCTCCGGCGGTCTGGTATCGCAGTTCCGGGTCAGGTTCGACGAGCCGAAGAATCAGCCGGTACAGGCTATGGTGCAAACCTCGTTGCGGCGGGGGAGTCCAATCGAACTGTTTTGGGAACGCGCGCTGCCCGGTGGCCATTTCGTAGAGCAAAGCTCCAAAAGAGAACAGGTCAGTTCTGGTGTCGACCACATCTCCCCGTGCTTGCTCGGGCGACATATAAGCGACCGTACCTATGACGGCGCCCGGCTCGGTCAGCGACGTATACTCCGTCTGCGTTTCGCTATCAGCATTGCAGCGCCACATCGCTTTCGCCAGACCAAAATCCAACACCTTTACCCCCATGGGAGTGATCATGATATTGGCTGGTTTCAGGTCGCGATGAATGATTTGCTGTGAGTGCGCTGCTGAGAGAGCGCCCCCAATCTGGCCACCATAACGAAGCACGAGCTCGATATCCAGCGGACCCTTTGCCAGTTGCGTGGCCAGGGTCTCGCCGGCGACGTACTCCATGATGAG
>JAFARV010000120.1 GCA_019245255.1 Acidobacteriaceae bacterium
AACATTCCGGGTCTCCTCCGCCGTGGGTGGTGCTGTACAGGCTACCCTGATCCCAGAGCAGACCTGCAGTGGGACCGGCTCCGTCGGTTCCTCCCTCAAACGTATAGAGAGTGGTCTCATTATTACTTGCGTCTAGCTTGAACACGACTCCACAGCCGGCACCACCACATTTGCTGGTGTCCCCGCCGCTGAACGCTGTGCTATAAAGATTGCCCTCCCAATCGCGAATTAAGTACGCTTGCGGGTTTGCCCCATCGGCGCCACCGGTAAAGGTGTGGAGCACCATGTAAGTAGACTTTTCCCACAGGCTGGTTTCCGCGGGCCTCCCTCGAGAAACGGGTGAAGAACTTTGTCTGTAAGTAGGCGCTTGCTGCGCAGAGCCCGGCACGGGCGCGCACAGAAGCGCAATCTCAAAGATAAGAACACCGCTGGCGGCTCGCCAGCTCCTTCCGGATTTCTGAAGGTGATGTGCATTTCTGCTCGACATAAATTTCCTCCTTAGTTGCTCTCACGAAGATTTGGTGTTCCGGACGCGAGCCAACAGCGAGTTCAGGCAAATCGACTCTGCTCCGTCCACTGTTTGCGAGTGGTGCAGACCGCTCGATTTGAACCATTCCTGTACTTCCGGCCGTTCTAGGGTAGAGATCACTCCCACGTCGTCAAGAGTGATTACCTCACTTTCGGCACCGCATTGCGGACACCATGCACGCCTCAAAATCCGGCCCTGCAGGGACAACAAAGAAAGCGTTTCCATCGTGATCCTCGTCTGCTTCGCCATTTACCTGCCTCCTGGAGCGGCTCGCGTCCTGAAACAAGAATAGGTTGCCTCAACGGCATATCCTAAGTCCTTCCGAGGCCGATGGGAGTTTCTTGGAATTTCTTGGAATCAGTTAAGCGCTAGAAAAACAGGGCAGTTCGGCATCATGCACGGAATCGTGAGTCCCCGAAGATGATAGTCTAATTGTGCTAAAATATCTGTCCAAAGCACGGTTCTTTGATCGGGTTCCTCTCATGTAGAGTGTTCCAAGCCGCATGGACAAAGAGATCTATGAGTTCGGTCCTTTTCGGATTGACCCTGAGAAAGAAGTCCTGCTCCGTGCTGGTGAGCATGTCTCGCTCACTCCGAAGATGTTTCAGATCCTCCTCGTTCTGGTGCGCCACAGCAAAGAGGTGGTCACGAAAGACGATCTGATGAAAGCTGTTTGGCTGGACACTTTTGTGGAAGAAACCAATCTCACTCGGAACGTCTTTGCGCTGCGAAAGGCGTTGGGCGAAAGCAAGGAAAACCGCTACATCATCACGGTGCCCGGCCGAGGATACCGCTTTGCGGAGGACGTGCGCTTGGTGCCGGGCCAGGAAGTCAGTATTGTGGCCGCGAGCTACTCCAAAGTGCAGGTGCAGGTCAAGGAAACGAAATCTTGGCGATGGATCTGGGCGGCTGTCATCCTGCTCTCTGCCATTGCCGTCGGCACAGTCCGGTTGTTGCGGCCTCGCAGGCCGGTTCTCACCGGGAAAGATACGGTAGTGCTCGCCGATTTTGCGAATTCGACTGGGGATCCGGTGTTCGACGCAACGTTGCGGCAAGGAATGGAGGTACAACTGGAACAGTCGCCTTTTCTTAGTCTTATCTCGGGACAGCGAATCCGGCACACGCTTCGCCTGATGGGCCAATCTGGTGATGCGCCGCTTACTCCTGCACTCGCTCGCGAGGTATGTATGCGGACGGGAAGCGCTGCCGTGCTCGAAGGCTCGATTGCACCCCTGGGAAGCCAGTACGTATTAGGCTTGCGCGCGACCAACTGCCGTACGGGCGACCTCCTTGATGAGGAGCAGGTCCAAGCGGCGAAAAAGGAAGACGTACTGCGCGGGCTGACTCAAATCGCGAGCATATTCCGAACCCGAGTCGGCGAATTGCTGGCCCTGGTCAAGCAGCATGACACGCCGCTTGCGGAAGCGACGACGTCGTCGCTCGAAGCTCTGAAAGCTTATAGCGAGGCCTGGAAGGTTGTCTATGCAAGTGGTTCTACGTCTGCGGTGCCGTTTGTGAAGCGCGCCCTTGAAATCGACCCCAAATTTGCGATGGCATA
>JAFARV010000167.1 GCA_019245255.1 Acidobacteriaceae bacterium
AACCCGGCCAATCTGCTGGCAGTCGTGAACATAAACACCATCGACGCTTACCTGCAGCAGTACATCAGCGCTCACGGGCTAAACGCGTCGCAGTTTCCGTTCTTCGTGCTTTACAACTCGGTGATGTCAAACGGAGCTGCCAGCAACTCCAACAACTGCTGCATCCTCGGTTATCACAACGCGTTGGGCAATCCCGGGCAAACGTACGGAATTGCAGATTTTGAAGGCCGCAACCAGACCGTGTTTTCAGGTGTGAGCGATGTCGCGGCGGCATCGCATGAACTGGCTGAATGGGCCGACGATCCGTTTGGATCCAATGCGACACCTGCCTGGGGCAACATCGGCCAAGTGAGCGGATGCCAGAACGACTTCGAAGTCGGCGATCCCTTATCCGGCACTCTCATGCCAGCGGTCACCCTGAACGGCTTCACCTATCACCTTCAGGAATTGGCGTTTTATTCCTGGTTTTACGGCGGCCCCTCGATTGGCGCGGGCGGCGCGTACTCGAGCAATGGCACCTTCAGCGGCTTTGCGAAATCCTGCCCTCCCGGCGGCACAAACTAGAATCCGCAAACAATCGATGCCGATGAAGATCGCAAGATCTTCATCGGCATTTTTTCTTGGCCACGAGACTCAACCGGAAGGCCGGACGGTGCACTTGAACGTCAGCCTCCGTGATAGAGGCCGCGCTTGCGAGAGCGATTAATTCCTCCTTTTTGAAAGCGGCACGGACCGAAATCTTCCCATCATGAACTGAAATGTAGTGCCACCGGAATACCAGCGAGCTTAACGGCAAAAACAGGTACGGGACGAGATGCCGTTCGAGATCAACGATCAGTAAAGCCCGCCGGGCCAGGCGGTACAGCTTCGCGAGCAGTTCGATCACCTGCACGTCGGCAAAATGATGAAGAAACAGCGACGACAGCACGAAATCGAAGCTAGAGTCCGGGAACGGCAGCCCGAAAGCATCAGCGACCAACCGCGGTTCAGGCGCGAGTCCGACATGCACCGGATTGATGTCGGCGCTTACGATTGTGGCCCGTGGATAACACTCGGAAATAATTCGCGCTGCGTCTCCGGACCCCGCGCCTACGTCTAGAACAGTAAACTGCGGCTCACTCGCAACCCGTTCGAACAGAGCACGGAGGATCGCGTGCCCTCCGAAACGGCTGTTGATGCGCGCGAGATCGGCGAGATTGCGGCGTGCCTCTTCAGGTGCGGCGTCTTCGAGAAGCTCGTGTTCAATGCGCCGGTTTCGAAACACCATCACAGAAGATTAGGCCGAGGCGGAAATCAGTTGCCGCAAAACGTACGGCAGAATGCCGCCGCTGCGATAGTATTCGGCTTCCTGCGGCGTATCAATCCGGGCTTTCACCTCGAAGCAGATCTGCTTTCCATCTGGTGTGTGCGCAACGACCTGGACCGACGAACCAGCCGCAACGGCCGACGGAATTCCGAGCAGATCGAAGCTCGCTTCCCCGGTGAGACCGAGAGATTCGCGACCCTGACCTTCCTGGAACTGTAACGGCAGGACTCCCATCTGGACTAAGTTCGACCTGTGAATGCGCTCAAAACTCTCTGCGATCACAGCCTTGACGCCCAGCAGCAGCGTGCCTTTGGCGGCCCAATCGCGCGACGAACCGGACCCGTACTCTTTTCCGGCGATAACAATGAGGCCAATGCCTTCAGATTTGTATTTCATCGCCGCGTCGTAGATGAACATCTTCTCGCCATCGGGCATGTGACGCGTCCAGCCGCCTTCGATTCCCGGAACTAACTGGTTCTTGAGCCGGATGTTGGCAAAGGTGCCCCGCACCATAACTTCGTGGTTACCCCGGCGCGCACCATAGCTGTTGAAGTCGGCAGGCTTTACTCCCAGGCTCTGGAGGTACTTACTGGCGGGGCTATCAAGTGCTATCGAACCAGCCGGTGAGATATGGTCCGTTGTCACTGAGTCGCCAAGAACAGCCAGGCAGCGCAGCCCGAGTAAGTCATGCAGAAAGACTGCCGTTTCGCTCAGATTCTCGAAGTAGGGTGGCTGCTTGATGTAAGTGGAATCGGACGACCACTCGAAGATACTTCCCGTTGGGACGTGCAGTGAATTCCAATTTGTGTCACCGGCAAACACCTCCTGGTACTCTTTATGGAAAAATTCGGTTCGAGCCGAGTGTTTTACCACGGCGTCGACTTCCTCCGAAGACGGCCAGATATCGCGGAGGTACACGTCCTTGCCGTGGGAATCTTTGCCCAAAGGTTCCTTTGTAATGTCAATGTCCACGCGTCCCGCGATGGCGTAAGCGACAACTAGCGGAGGTGATGCCAGGTAGTTCGAGCGAACCAGCGGATTGACACGGCCCTCGAAGTTGCGATTACCGCTCAAAACCGCGGCGACGTTCAACTTGCCTTCATTGACGGCGTGGGCAACGTTCTCCGGCAGAGGGCCGCTGTTACCGATGCAGGTGGTGCAGCCATACCCGACGAGGTGAAAATTCAGCTTTTCGAGATAGGGCATAAGACCTGCGTCATTCAGATAATCGAAGACGACCTTAGATCCAGGAGCAAGCGAGGTTTTCACCCAAGGCTTAACGGTGAGGCCTTTCTCAACGGCTTTCTTTGCCAGCAGGCCCGCACCTACCATAACGGACGGATTCGAGGTGTTTGTACAACTCGTGATGGCGGAGATGACAACTGCTCCATCACGCAATTCCTCTTTATGACCGTTTACGGCAAACGCGACGTGTTTCGGTTTCGCACCCAGATTCTCAAGGAAATTTTCCTTCACGCAGTTCAGTTCTATACGGTCCTGCGGGCGCTTCGGGCCAGCGAGCGAGGGAACCACTTTACTAAGATCGAGCGAAAGCGTATCGGAATAGACAGGATCGGCGGAGTCGGGACTCAGGAACAGTCCCTGCTCCTTGGCATAGGTCTCGACTAAGTTCAAGCGGTCTTGAGAGCGGTTTGTCAGACGCAGATAGTCGAGGGTCGCGTGGTCAATGGGAAAGAATCCAATGGTAGCGCCATACTCGGGGGCCATATTGCTGATGGTTGCGCGGTCGGCGAGAGATAAAGTACTTACTCCAGCGCCGTAGAACTCCACAAACTTACCTACAACGCCTTTCTTTCTCAGCATTTGCGTGACGGTAAGAACCAAGTCGGTCGCCGTCGCCCCTTCTACCAGATGACCGGTTAACTTGAATCCGACAACCTGGGGCAACAGCATTGAGATGGGCTGACCGAGCATGCAGGCTTCCGCTTCAATTCCGCCTACACCCCAGCCGACGACCCCAAGCCCATTAACCATGGTCGTGTGCGAGTCTGTGCCCATCAATGTATCGGGATACGCCTGCAGAACTCCTCTCGATGAGTCGCTGAACACCACACTAGCCAGATACTCGAGATTGACTTGATGGACGATACCGGTGTCGGGC
>JAFARV010000248.1 GCA_019245255.1 Acidobacteriaceae bacterium
TCGACTGCCCTTACGCCCAGCCGCTGTGATGCGAGCCCGAGAAGCGCCTGAAACGCAGTTGCGGCTGCAAAGCGAAGCTGAGGTCCCTCTGTTTGAACGGTCTTACTTCCTGCCGTATAGCTCTGATCACCCGGCGTGAGGACCGTGTCACCCTGAATATACGTGATCTGTTGCAGATCGACGTAGAGTTCCTCCGCCACGATCTGCATAAGCGCCGTTTGGACGCCGGTACCAAGCTCTACTTTCCCACTGTACACGGTTATGGGGATTCCTTCCGTCAGTGCCAGCCAGGAATCCACTGCAAGAGACCCGTTCGCGGCCGCTGCAGCCTTGTCACGGGTCAAACTGCCCGCAAGGCTGAAACCCACGACGAGCGAGCTCTTGCCGAGTGTGGCGAAGAACTCGCGGCGGGAAACGGCGGCCGCATTCATAGGATTACCTCCGCCGCCGCAGCTTGCTGAATGGCGCGAATAATGCGCGAGTGTGTTCCGCACCGGCACAAGTAAACATAGCCGGAACTCTCGCCCACCCCGGACAGGAAATCTTTGATCTCCAGTTCTGTTGGAGCCGCTGTGTTCCCCGAGCTCGCGCGTTCATTCAGCCATCCGGCAGCGCCCATTATCATGGCATTCGCGCAGTACCCGCATTGAGCTGCTTGTTGTTCGACGAACGCCTCACCAGCACTGCGCCGGGCCCTTTTCGCGAGGCCAAGTCAATCGATTTGCCGTTTCGGGGACCGGGAACTGCTTCGTTTGTGCCTATCAGCCCTTCAAGGGTCGTTATCTCATCGCCGTTCTTTAGCTGGATCATCCGCGTTATGCATGACCGTGCAATGGCCCCGTTTACGTGGACTGTGCACGATCCGCATTGAGCTACTCCGCAACCGAACTTGGGACCATGCAGGCCAAAGCGATTTCGCAGCACGTACAATAGCGGTTCCGTGCCGTCGGCCACAGAAATCGCTTCGGCTGTTTCTCCGTTGATCGAAAGACTAACTGTCAAAGGTGTCGCCATCTACTCGCGCCCCTTTTCTCGCTTCTACCGAGACGGTAATTTGCCCCTCGTAGATGACAAATACCGGAAATTTATTTCACGTCGCGTATGGCGCGGGTTTAAAAGGGGGCTGTTACGAAACTCCTTTGAGTACTAAATCAGGAATTGCTGAGCGATAAGCCGACTTACCATTACCGATTCGCTTGCTTGGCACGCCCACTTTGGGAGCGACATTGCCGGCATGAACAGGTGGAGGGTGAAAGTCTCGCAATGGCTGCAGAACGGGCACAGGAGTGCAATGCGCGTTTAACAGCCTCCCTTGGGATCGCGTAGCGCATCGTACAAACTACCCTTCACTTTACCTTCTCGGCTCATACCGCATCGCCACCGCCCCCGAGCCGAACTCCCGCCGGCTTACGAGCCTCAAGTCGACGCGCTTCGATAGCCCGGCCAATAACGTCGGGCCGTGGCCCGCTAGCCTGGGATGAACCGCGAACTCGTACTCATCGATTAGTCCCAGCTCCGCCAACCCTAGCGGGAGCTTCACGCCTCCCACGAGCAGTCCCTTACCCGACTGCCGCTTCAACTGCTGAACGGCCTCATGTAGATCCCCGCCCAGGAGCTCCGCGTTCCAATCGACCCGGTCCAGGGTGCTCGACACGACATACTTTTTTGCCGCGTTGATCGTCCGGGCAAAGGGTTCCATCCACTCAGGTCTCGCTACCGTCTCGGCCGGCGGCCGAAAAGCTACCTCCATCATTTCGTACGTCACCCGGCCAAAAAGGAGGGCATCGGCTTGGTCGAGGTTCTCGATCGCGTGACGATGCAAGTCTTCGTCCGCGGGAATTGCACGATGATCGCAACAGCCGTCCAATGTGACGTTGACGAAATACCGAAGGGGTCGCATTACGCAAGAGTACCGCCGATGGGTAGACTACCTGGTATCGCTCAAGGCCCGTCCGCTGGACTTGATGCAGTCGATGTCACTCGCCGCAACGCCGTTTGCCAGCCTGTGGGTGGAGGATATTGCAGCTCAATTCGATTCCCTGTTGTTTTTCACCTACTGCTGGTATCAAGTCAGCCGATCTTTGATTTTCGGGAGATCAGCGGTCAGTGAGGGCGTGCCCCACCCCAGAACAAGTGCCCGCCGGGGTTCTCTACTTGCCGATCACGCCGCACGCGATCCGGTCGCCTGCTGCTCCTGCCGGATCCGTCTTCATGTCATCTGCTTTGGCATGGATCACGAGCGCAGTTCCGCCGTCGGTAAACACTGAATGTGGTCCCTCGGAAAGCGTTACGTTCGGGGCCGTAACTGTGGTTTGTGCCGTACCGTCTTGCGCCACCGTGAAATTCTCCATATCACCCGCGTGAGGACCTTCCGGATTCTTCAAACCATGATGCTTGTTGTCGGGATTGAAGTGAGGTCCGGCGGATGTGAAGCTCGGGCCCTCGCATTTTGCGACTTTGTGGATATGAATGGCATGTTCGCCCGGAGGAAGATTCTTGAGGTTTAACTGAATTTGAACGCCGCCACTCTGATTTGCGGACAGTTCGGCCGTTCCCACGTTTTCATCTTGCCCGTTCTTCAAATTGACAGTAGTTGTTTGCGCCGCCAGCATCCCTACGCAGACAATCGATCCAACCGCGAACTTCATCCAGTTCTTATTCATTGGCTACGATCTATCTCCTTAGCGA
>JAFARV010000412.1 GCA_019245255.1 Acidobacteriaceae bacterium
TCCAATGCCAAAGGCTGCGCATACACTGATCCTTGACGAATTAGTCGCAATCCTAAGCAGCCAGCTGCCCTCGATCGCAAGCAACGAACGGGTCCGGTTAATGCGCGAAGCCGGGTGGAAATTCCATATTCAAGCAAGCGGGGCCGATAGCGTGCCCGGCCCGGATCTCATGGTTGTTCGAGAGGACGACGCAAGATCCGCCGCAAAGAATAACCGATGGTACGAAGGCGTGCCGTTACTCGTCATCGAAGTAATCTCTCCATCTGAGCGAAGATCGCGCCGGCTTCAGAAGATCGGCTTGTATCTCGAAATGGGTGTGCCTCACGTCGTGGAGGTTGACTATACTCGACGCGTTGTCAAAGTCCACAAACCGGATGCTGACGAGGTTGCTGTCTATGGCGACGGCGACCAAATGACTGACCCCTTCCGTGCAACGATTCGCGAGATCTTCACAGTGCTCGACTGACGTACGTGCGCGTAATCGTTCAAATTTCACTGGATTACACGGAACTGTCCGCTGCTCTCCACGCAGCAGAAATAGCCATGCGTGCCGGGGTCGATTGGCTTGAAGCGGGTACACCGCTGATCCTCTCTGAGGGCACGCGCGCCGTCCGCGAACTGCGCGCGCACTTTCCGGAGGCGCCGATCGTGGCGGACATCAAATGCATGGACGGCGGCTACCTCGAAACGGAGCTCATGGCGAAGGCAGGCGCGAACATGGTAGTTGTCATGGGCCAGGCGCATGCCGAAACCATTGAGGTCGCAGCGATGGCGGCCCGCGATTTCGGGGTAAAAATCATGGGCGATAACATGAACATGCCGGACCCCATCGCCGGAGCAAAGCGCCTTCAGGAGCTCGGCTGCGATTACATCGTTCATCACATCGGCTACGACATGAGAAATCTAAGCCGCAAACGCGGGCAGCATGCGCCAACGCCGCTCGATCAACTGCAAGAACTCGTCAACGCCGTTTCAATTCCGGTGCAGGCCGTTGGCGGACTGACCATCGAACAGGCCGTAGCTACGCCCAAATACGGCGCATCGTTGGTCGTTATCGGCGCGCCTCTTCTTTCGGGCGATCTGGACGCAACCTTGCGGCAGATCTGTGAAAGGGTGCACGCAACATGAACATGCCCGCTCTCGTTAATTATGCCCGCGAACCCTTCTCGGTCGAGCTCAGAGAAGTTCCGATTCCCGAGATCAGTGACACCGACGTATTGGTTCGCGTGGGCGCGGCGAGCATATGCGGCAGCGATCTGCACCAATGGCACGGCTCGCATGGTTGGGCTGTCAACTATCCGTGCATCCTCGGCCACGAGTTCTCCGGTACGGTTGCTCGCACCGGCGGCGCAGTCAAAGCATTCAAAGAAGGGGATCGCGTGGTGAGCGAAACGGCGGCCGTTATCGATGAGGCCTCTCCGATGAGCCGCGCGGGCTTGTACAATCTCGACCCGGCAAGACGCGGCTTCGGCTATGGAGTGAATGGCGCCATGACCATGTACGTTCGTGTCCCGGAGCGCTGTCTGCACCGCATTCCCGATTCCCTGCCCTTCCACAAAGCCGCGCTCACCGAACCCTGCTGTGTTGCGTACAACGCTGTTTGCGTGAACGGCCGCGTCCGGCCCGGCGACTCGGTCCTTGTTCTCGGTCCTGGACCCATCGGTCTCCTTTGCGCGATGATGGCGAAGCTCAGCGGTGCAGGCAAGGTGATTGTCGCCGGATTACCTGCCGATGCCTTCAGGCTCGAAGCCGCCCGTCAGTTGGGAGCCGACGTGACCCTCACGGAGAAACCCGTCGACTATATCTCACAACTCGGCGACCGGCTTGGCGTTGATACCGTAGTGGATGCTGCCGGCGTTTCGGCAACCCTGAAAACAGCCATGGACGCGGTTCGTCCCGCTGGCCAGATCATCAAAGTCGGATGGGGCCCGCAACCCCTCGGGTTCAGCATCGATCCCATCGTTCAGAAAAATGTCACTCTGACCGGTAGTTTTTCCCACAACTGGCCCGTCTGGGAACGAGTCATTTCCATGATCAGCTCGGGCCAGATCAACCTTGATCCGGTCATTAGCAGAGTATGTGACTTACAGCACTGGGCAGAATGCTTCGAAAAAATGCATTCCGGCGAATACGTCAAAGCCGTGCTGACAAGTTAGTTCGTTCGCACTCGTCAATTTACGGGCTGAGTAACTGAACCTGTAACTCCCGGGTCCATCAGATGCGCTTTCATTTGAAATGGCAGACACGGGACAGATTCCACGAAGACAATTCGGCAAGACTGATGCGCAGCTTTCTGCGCTCGGTTTAGGCGGCCATCACCTCGGCGATGCTCAGGACCTCGAGACTGCAAAGCGCATTGTCGACCGCGCGATCGATGCCGGAGTGAACTTCTTCGACAATTGCTGGGAGTATCATCGCGGCAAGTCGGAAGTATGGATGGGCGAGTGCCTCAAAGGCAAGCGCCAGCAGGTCTTCCTCATGACGAAGGTATGCACCCACGGCCGTGACAAGGACCTCGCGCTGAAAATGCTGAACGAGTCGCTGAACCGTTTGCAAACTGATCATCTGGATCTCTGGCAGATTCACGGCGTCAGCTTCGAGAACGACCCGGAACTGTTCATACGGCCGAACGGCGCCGCCGAAGCCTTAACTCAGGCGAAGAAGGAAGGCAAAGTTCGCTTCGTTGGGTTTACCGGACACAAGGACCCCAAAATTCATTTAGCCATGCTGAACACAGGCTTCCCGTTCGATGCGGTCCAAATGCCTCTGAATCCGTTTGACTGCACATTCCGAAGCTTTGAGCAGCAGGTCTTGCCGGAGCTCCAGAAACGCGGCATTGCAGCACTTGGCATGAAGCCGCTGGGAGGCTTTGCGCCAGCCATCAAGGAAGGCGTGGTTACGGCCGAAGAATCGCTGCGCTATGCCATGAGCCTTCCCGTCGCCACAACCATTACCGGTATAGAAAAGATGGACGTCCTCGAGCAGAACCTGAAGATCGCTCAAGGGTTCACACCGATGTCGGAGCAGCAGATGAACGAACTGCGCAATCGCGGCCGCCAGTTCGCCGACGGGCGCTTCGAGATGTACAAGGTCTCGTTGAAATACGACAATCCGGAGGCGCGTCTCACCCACGATTTTCCTCTCGATATGCAGCAGAAGGAAGTGAAGGAAATGATGCAAGCCACGGAAAACACCGGCAAGCCGTTTCCTCCTGCAAAGTGAGCATGAAGCAAGAAGGCGGGAGCCGCCGCACATTCATCAGAGGCGCCGCATGGCTCGGTGCGGCCATCACGTCCGGCAACGCCAACGCGAGTAGGACTGGAGCTTCAATGGCACCATCAAATGGAAGCATTCCGCGCAGACGGTTAGGCAAGAGCGATATCGAGGTCTCGATCCTCGGCGTCGGTGGCTACCACATCGGCTCGGCCGAATCACAGGACGCGGCGAAACAGATCGTTCAAGGCGCGCTCGATGCCGGACTCAACTTCTTCGATAACGCGTGGGAATACCACGACGGTCAGAGCGAAGAATGGCTCGGCGCCGCATTGGCAGGACGGCGCAAAGAAGCTGTCCTGATGACGAAAGTGTGCACACATGGCCGCGGCAAACGAACGGCCATGCAACAGCTAGAGGAATCGCTACGCAGGCTCAAGACGGACCACCTGGACGTCTGGCAGATCCACGAAGTCATCTACGAAAGCGACCCCGATCTGATCTTTGCTCCGGGCGGCGCTGCGGAAGCCTTACTCGACGCCAAGAAGCAGGGCAAGGTGCGCCTGGTCGGCTTTACGGGCCACAAGGACCCTGCGATTCACTTACGAATGCTGAAGCACGGATTCCCCTTCGATACGGTACAGATGCCCCTGAATCCCTTCGATGGTACGTTCCGAAGTTTCGCCGAGCAGGTATTGCCGGAAGCGAATCGCCAAGGCATCGGAGTGCTCGGCATGAAGAGCCTCGGCGGCAGCGGCGAAATGGTAAAGAAGGGCGCTGTCACTGTAGCCGAGGCCCTGCGCTACGCCATGAGCCTGCCTGTCGCGGTCACGATCAGCGGTATCAACTCGCCCCAAATCCTCGAGCAGAACCTGGCGATCGTTCGCAACTTCCAGCCGATGTCTGAATCCGAAATGGCCGAATTAAGAAATCGCTGCAAGCCTGAGGCGGCCGACGGTCACCTCGAGCTCTTCAAAACCACGCTCAAGTACGATGGCGCAATCGGCCGCCAGCAGCACGGCTATCCGGATGTCGAAAAACTGCCTGCGTAACCGGAATTACTTGAACTCGAGGATCTCTTTCTCCTTAGCCTTCGCGGCTTGATCGAGCTTTGCGATCTGTCCGTCGGTCAACTTCTGAATTCCTTCGAGCGCCTGCTTCTCATCGTCTTCGCTGATCAGCTTGTCTTTGAGGAGTCGCTTTAGACCATCGTTGGCATCGCGCCGAATGTTACGCATGACAACACGCCGTTCCTCGGCAAGGTGACTCAGTTTCTTGGCCAACTCCCGGCGGCGTTCTTGCGTCAGGGCCGGAATCGGGATGCGCACGATCTTTCCATCATTCGACGGATTGAGCCCGAGATCAGAATCCCGTATGGCCTTTTCGATCCCTTTAATCATCGAAGGATCAAACGGCTGAGCCGTGATCATGGCCGGCTCGGGCACATGCAACTGTGCCACCTGGTTTAGCGGAGTCGGACTCCCGTAGTAATCGACGCGGATACTGTCGAGGAGAGAAATGGATGCGCGCCCCGTCCGGATCGTGGTCATCTCGTGCTGAAGGTCTGTGAGGACCTTGTCCATCCGGGTGCGCGCGCTCGCTTCCACTTCCTTTGCATTTTTGAATGCGTGGCTGCTACTCGCAGGTACTTCTTTTTCTTGTTTCATAGTTCCCGTTGCGGGCTAGCGAATCATAGTTCCGATGGATTCGCCCTGCGCCATTCGCATTATATTTCCGTGCGCGCGTAAATTGAAGACGATGACCGGCACGCGATTATCGCGGCACATCGCGACTGCAGAAGCGTCCATAACGCCAAGCGCCTTTGACAACACTTCCGTGTAACTGACCTCCGGGTATTTGATGGCGTCGGGAAACTTCTTCGGATCTTTGTCGTAGACGCCGTCAACGCTGGTTGCCTTCGCGATGATTTCGGCGTGAATCTCGAGGCCCCTAAGCGCCGCGGCGGTATCGGTTGAGAAGTACGGATTCGAGGTGCCCGCAGCAAAAACCACTACACGTCCCTTTTCAAGATGCCGGATGGCGCGCCGCCGGATATAGGGCTCGGCCACTTGGTGCATCTCGATCGCGGTCATCACGCGCGTCGGCAGGGCTTGCCGTTCGAGCGCGTCCTGAAACGCCAGTCCGTTGATCACCGTGGCAAGCATGCCCATGTGATCGGCAGTCACGCGATCCATCTGCCGCGCTGCCCCGGCCACGCCGCGAAAGATGTTGCCGCCGCCGAGGACGAGCCCGATCTGAACTCCCGTCCGGGCGACCTCGGCGACCTCTGACGCCAAGGCGGCAACGCGCTCGGGATCGAGCCCGAAAGATTGCGATCCCGCGAGCGCCTCGCCGCTGATCTTCAGCAGAATACGTCCGTACTGAGCCATGGGTTTGCTTTGTAACCCGTCGCTTACGCTCCGGGCTTGGGCTCTATGCCGTTACCGGAAGCGGGCTTTCCTGCACACCAGCAACGTCGCCAGCGTCACCGACCTTGTATCGCACAAATCGGCTGACTGTGACGGTATCGTTCAGCTTGCCCGCCGTATTCTTCACCAGTTCCGCAACCGACACGGTGTTGTCGCGGATGAACGGCTGCTCGAGAAGGCAAATCTCTTCATAGAACTTCCCAAGACGGCCTTCGATGATCTTGTCGAGCATCTTCTCGGGTTTGCCTTCGCCGCGAGCACGCTCCTTCTGGATGTCACGCTCTTTGTTCAACAGATCGGCTGGGACATTCTCTTTGCTGACGCACTGCGGATTCGCCGCCGCGACCTGCATCGCGATATCGTGCACCAGCTTCTGAAATTCCTCATTCTGCCCGGTCGCCGCCGAATTGGTATGCGCTTCGAGCAACACACCGATCTGACTGCCGGTATGGACGTAGTGCCCGACGACACCGCTGCCGGCCACTTCGAACAGAACGAAGCGGGAGACGTTGATGTTCTCGCCCAGCTTGGCGATCTTTTCTTTGACGATTTCGCCGACAGTCGTGCCGGCGTTTTTCGCAAATTTCTGCTCGTAAAGAGCTTCGTGCTGCTTGAAGTTTGCGCGCTCCGCTTCCGTAACGTCGTCGACGCGCACAGCTTTGGGCTTTGTTTCCGCGATGTGTGCCGCGATATCCGCCGCCAGGCTTTGAAAATCTTCGGTGCGAGCAACAAAGTCGGACTCGCAGTTCACTTCGACAAGCACGCCCAGCTTGCCGCCCGAATTCACATGGGCCGCAATGAGGCCCTGCTTGGTGGAACGCGCTTCTTTCTTCACCGCCGATGCGATGCCCTGCTTCCGCAGATAGATCTCGGCCTCTTCCAGATTGCCGTTCGTCGCAACCAGAGCCTTCTTACACTCCATCATTCCCGCGCCAGTCCTGTCGCGGAGCTGTTTTACCAATTGTGCGCTAATCTCAGGCATTTTCCCTCTTCCAATACCAACAGTCCTATACACACGTAGAGCGACCGGCACCAGACGTGCCGGTCGCTCGCAATATTCCAAATAGCGCGGCCGTCTAGTGTTCGCTGACGGAGCTACCGACCACTTCTTCGACGGGAGCTTCGCTCGCTGGTCCCTTGCGCGGCGGAACTTCCGGTTCGACGCTGGTGGCCAAGCTTTCCGACATTAACTGCTCGGCGTATTTCGGATCAAGATACTGCGTATATTCGTCGGGCGTCGTGTGCTCGGCGGCGGTTTCGTCCTCGCTGACAATCTTGTCCGCGGCGGCGGCAAAATCGTGCTCGGTCGCGAGTGAACGACCTTCGACGACGGCGTCCGCGATCTTGGTTGTGAACAGCCGGATGGCACGCAGAGCGTCGTCGTTGCCCGGGATGACGTAATCGACTTCATCCGGATCGCAGTT
>JAFARV010000493.1 GCA_019245255.1 Acidobacteriaceae bacterium
TATCGCCTGAAGGCGTCCACGCGCATTCTCGATTTCTTCGATCTCTCGTTGGAGACTCGGTCGCGGCTCCGATAACCGGCGTTTGATTCCGCTGAGCAGCATGCTCGCAGCAGCGATTTGTTGGCCGAAACCATCGTGCAGCTCTGCAGCGATACGTGAGCGCTCTTCCTCCTGCACCGAGATCAAACGGTCGCTCAGCGCGATGACCTGCTGTTCCGCGTGGCGACGCTCCGTTATGTCAACCAGAGAACCTCCATATCCTGTCAACTCACCCGTAGTGGAGTTGTATCGCGGCACGCCCCGATCCAGAACCCAACGATATTCGCCGTCAGATCGTCTGAAGCGGCATTCGAGGCTGAATGGCCGACCTTCGGAAATCGCGGCCGAAAACTCTTGCAAAACCTGCTTGCGATCTTCGGGATGAACGTAATTGATCCAGTTTTGGCCGAGGTATTGTGTGTCGACGCCCGCGAAATCGGCGACCCGTTGATTGATGAAGAGTCGATGTTCTCCGTTCTCGAAGGACAGAATCCACAGATACGCGGACGTGTCATTTGCGAGTGCGCGGAAGCGTTCCTCGCTGTGGCGCAGTGACTCCTCGGCAAGTTTGCGTGCGGTTATGTCCTGGACGACACCCACCCAGTACGGAGGCCCAGTTTCGGGCCGTACTAGCGCAGCAGATAACACGCCCCACACCGTGCTGCCGTCCTTACGCACAAACCGGCGAAGTACCTCCTTCGCACCTCCTTCCGCCATGTTGCCGCGTACTTCGTCGAGATCGCCAGGATGGACTACATCCTGGTGCCTGAGTTCAAGCAGTTCACGGCTCGATCTTCCAAGGAACTCGCAAAACGCTTTGTTCACCTGTAAATATCGTCCGGACAGATCGGCGATATTCATGCCTGCCGCGTTGCGCTCGAAAAGCATTCGAAAGCGTTGCTCGCTATCGCGCAGCGCCGCCAGGATGCGCTCACGGTCACCGTCATCCGTCATCGCGGCGCTTTCCATACTCCTATAACCAATCGCACCCGGAGGGCGTCGTCGACTCGCTCGACGCACTGCGCTGGAACCGGCCACCGCTGATGCTTGGTTACAGGATTCCCATCGAGCTCAACAATCAGCCAGCCAGTTGCAATTGGGTGTTTCCAAATAACGGTCGCGAGCAGTCCATTCAGCTTGGCAGTGCTACCAATGGGGCGCGAAGCCCGGATGCGGACACGAGTACCCGGTGGAAACATGTGCAGCGTTTCGACTTGACGCTCCCAGTGTAGCCTTGCAAATGCAAGATATGCATCCGGGATAGAACGGTGTTCGCCGGTGGAAGTTGCGGACCTACTTCTCACAAGCATTCCCTTTGTCATAATCGGGGAAGCTGCGATGGCGCCGTTTGTCGTGCTAGTTGTTGCGAGCCTTGCCTTCTGGCTTGCGGGCCGGCTGGGCGTGACAACATTTCAACACATCAGCACAGTTCTCCGAATGGCGCTGGCGCTGATGTTCCTCCTTACGGCATCGGCTCATTGGGGTAAGCGCCGGCCGGATCTGATTCGCATGGTGCCTCCGCAGTTCCCGCGGCCGGATCTGTTAGTGACGATCTCGGGGATGCTGGAGATAGCAGGAGCCATTGGGCTGCTGATTCCGAGCACCGCTACGGCGGCGGCTATTTGCCTGGCTCTGCTGCTGCTAGCGTTATTCCCCGCCAACGTACATGCCGCGCGCAAGAACTTGACGATCGCAGGACAGCCTGTTCCCGGTATAGCGATGCGAACGGCAATACAAATTGTCTTTGTCGCGGCCCTGGTGAGCGCCGCTGTTCTTAAATAGCGCAAAGGACGCGGATTATTTACGCTCTCGAAAACGGAGCTTACCCGACCGGCACCTCAACCTGCGTAACAAAAACTTCACCGTGAAAGCGGCGCGCAATCTCAGAGGCTGATGCCGTTTCGAAAAACAGCGTGAGAGCCTCGATCAGATTGGTCCGTGCCTCTTCAATCGACATACCCTCGCTCGCAATATCCAGTTCCGGGCATAATGCCACGAAGCATCGTCTTCACGTTCAATAATCGCGGTCAGGCGCTGCTGTGACTTCATAGGTCGAGTCTAATCGAGCCCACGTGTTCACTACCTGAGATGAGTAACGGGAGTGCTCCACGCAACTACCGATTGCTCATCTTCTCCAACTGCTCCGGGTAACGTGCCCCTTGCACAGTGATCCGTGCAGCCGCACGTTCTATGTCGCCGAGATCGTCGCCTGTAAGCTCTATCTCCGCAGCTCCGATGTTTTCCTCCAGCCGACAACCAGCGTTGCGCGATTTTCTTAATACCGTTCCCACACAACTCTCCAGCGCTCATCCGACCGAGTTGACTTTACGATGAGTTGGTTTGCCGAGAATTCGTATGTACGCGGCAGATTTTTGCCAATCAGGGATCGCACCAGTGCGCCTTCGATATGAAAGGTGAACGTGTGGGCGCTTTCATCAATCTTGTATGTGCCCCAGGATGCCTCATACCCGCCTGCGGAATATTGCTGAGGCCCGGCGGCCGGCACCGTTTGCGGCTTGAGTTCCATCACCTGCACGGAGGCGTGCCCATCGCCCGTGAAGACGAAAAGGCCTCTGCAATCGACGCGATGCACGTTCCCGGTTGCGTCCGGCCGCTCCAGCGAAGCGAGGCGCCATGCTCCTGCGAACCTATTCCGGATGTCCTCGCTCCCGCTTCGGTCCTGCCCGGCGGACATGCCGGCTGTCAGCAGGACCAGACAGATCGCGATGATATTGTTCACTCGACTTCTCGTCCCCTCAATCCAAAACTAGCGGGAAAACGCGAATGGCGCTTATCCAATCCTGCCGACTGTTTGCCTGATACTGTCTGGAATTCGGGATTGTGCACGCAAACCTTTCCAGGCGGGCGGTACGTGAGGTCTTGAGCCGGGAAGATCTCCTAGGGTCTGGTTCAGGAGTGCCTGGGCCCGCCCCTACCTGTCACCACCAAGTTGCGCGATGCGACCAGCGGACCGCCTGCACTCGGACGTTCAATCGCCCCGCCGAGCCACCCCAATTGCCACCGATTCCCCCGGCAACTCAATCAGCCCTGGCCGAAGCTGCCAACCCTCCGCGGAACAGAAGATCTCCCCGCCGCCGCACCGGATCGGCACCGCCTGCCTGTCGGGAGCCAGGTTACACACCACTTGCACATCCCCCCGTATCACGACGAACCACTGCGCCCTCTCGTCAAACTCGACCGCAACGCCATCAAGCTTGCCGTCATTCAGCGTCTTTGAAAATTTGCGCAACTCGATCAGCCGTTTGTACCAGGCGAGCATTGACGCATGCGGCTCACGGCAAACCTCAGACCAGTTCAGCTTCGAACGTTGGAACGTTTCCTCCTCCTGAGGATCCGGCACTTCTTCAGGCTTCCATCCAAACGCCCCGAACTCATTCCGCCTGCCCTCCGACACGGCCTTCCCTAACTCGTCCTCCTCGTGATGCGTGAAGTATTGAAAGGGCGTAGATGCCCCAAACTCCTCGCCTTGGAAGAGCATCGGCACGAACGGCGAAGTCAGGACCAGGGCAGCCGCAATCTTCTGCTTACCGGGACCGGCAAGTTGGCCGATACGTTCACCCTGTGCGCGGTTTCCGACCTGGTCGTGGGTCTGCGAGTAACCGAGAAAGTGATGCGCCGAAAGCCCCTCGACCTTTCTCCCGTGATACCGGTCCCGATGTGGAGAGTAAATGCCGTCATAGACAAAAACCTGCTGCAACGCTTTCGCGAGCTGGCCATACGAGCCGAAGTCTTCGTAGTAGCCTTTTCGCTCGCCCGTTAACACCGAGTGCAGCGCGTGATGGAAATCGTCGCTCCATTGCGCGTCAATCCCGAACCCGCCCCGATCGCGGCTCGTTACCACGCGAGGATCGTTGAAATCGCTCTCGGCGATCAGACAAAGATGCCGGCCGGCTTGCGATGAGAGTGTCTCGATTTCGCTCTTGAGGAATTCCAGAAAGTGTACCGCCGATTTGTCGAAGAAAGCATGGATGGCGTCCAGCCGCAAGCCGTCGAAGTGGTAATCGCGCAGCCACATCAGAGCGTTGTCGATAAAAAACCTGCGCACCTCGGGACTTCCTGCGTGATCCAGATTCACTGCCGATCCCCACGGCGTGTTGTAAGCGTTCGTAAAGTACGGGCCAAACGCATTCAGGTAATTCCCGACAGGTCCGAAATGGTTGTAAACCACATCGAGAACTGCCGCGAGACCCTTCTCGTGACACGCATTCACGAAAGCCTTCAAATCATCCGGTGATCCGTAGGCATGATGGGGAGCAAATAAGTCCACACCGTCGTAACCCCATCCCCACTTACCCGAAAACTCGTTCACCGGCATGAGCTCGATGTGAGTAACACCCAAATCCACCAGGTGATCCAGTTTCTCGATTGCACTCCGAAACGTGCCTTCGCGTGTGAATGTGCCGATATGCAGTTCGTAGAAGATAGCACTTGAAAGCGGCCGTGCCTGCCAGTGCCGGTCGGTCCACTTGAACCGGGAATGATCCACCAGGCGCGATGGCCCGTGAATTCCTTCCGGCTGATACTGCGCTCGCGGATCCGGGACCGGCTCCTTCCCGTCCACAAGGAACTGGTAATCCGTCCCGGCGCTTGCCTCTTCGACGCGCACGCTCCACCAGCCGCGTTGATCCTTTTGCATCGGAAAGCTACGGTCTCCGATGCTGACCGCGATATCTCCGGCGTTTGGGCCCCAGACTCTGAAATTATGCATACTTACTGCGAACTATTACTGCCTCACGAGCAATGTCGCCGGAAACGATGCGAATAAGTCGCGTACGAGAATGGCGCCGCCCTCTGCATGCGCTCCCGAGAGCACATTTGTCCACTTACCCGGTGGAACCGGAATGGCTGTATCCTCCCAGTTGCCCCCGAGCTTGATCGGCAGCCGCGGAACTGCAACCAGCACGTCCGTTCCTCGTGTGAACGCAACAATGTGTGCAGCCTTCTCACCATCAGCGCGGATTCCTGCGTACGCACCATCTCTCCCGAATGACGATGCGCGGCAGTGCCGGACGCGTAACGCATGCCAGATCGTCCATAACTTCGGTAATCCCTCATCGCATCTCGCCAACACGTCGCCTACCTTCAGATTCGGGACTTCCGAAAGAAGTCGCCTGCGTAATTCGTAGTCGACAGGCCGCCGGTTGTCCGGGTCGACAAGGCTTAGATCCCACAACTCCGTTCCCTGATAGATGTCCGGGATTCCCGGCGAGGTCAGCTTCAACAATACCTGTGCCAGCGAATTGACTCGCCCTGGTCCGATCAGCGGCTGAACAAATGCCTCAAAGTCTCTGAGAAACTCGGAGTCTGCACAAACTCCTTCGATGAACTCACGCGTCGCTCTCTCGAAACTCTCGTTCGGAGAAAGCCAGTTCGTTTGCTCCTTCGCTTCCCGGCACGCCTTCTCCATGTAAGGCCACAGCCGCTCAATGCCAATGGGCCACGCGCCGAGCATCGTCTGGTACAGAAAGTATTCAGTCTTGCGGTCGGGGCATCCGTTCCGCCGGTGCTTGTCGTTCATTCCCGCCCATCTCGTAACGGCATCACGCCACCGTTCCGGAATCTCCGACAGCAGGCTGATGCGCGCCCGGACATCTTCACTACGCTTGGTGTCATGAGTGGACGTGGCGAGCATTGTGTACGGATGCGAATGCTGCGTCTCGTGGCAGGCGTGGTGAAACGTGCCGATCGTGTTCCCGAACACGCCCGGATCTCC
>JAFARV010000497.1 GCA_019245255.1 Acidobacteriaceae bacterium
AACGATACTTTCAAATCGTACGCTGTTTCCGCGACGAGGACCTTCGCGCGGACCGTCAACCCGAATTCACCCAAATCGATCTCGAGATGTCGTTTCCACAGCAGGAAACAATCTACAATGTCATCGAACCGCTGATCTTCGCGGTCTGCCACGCTGCCGGCAAGAACGTCGCACAACAGGTCCCCCGCATCACATACGCGGAGGCGATGAGCTCCTATGGATCCGATAAACCGGATCTGAGGGTTCCCCCGTTTTACAGAGTGGAGGATCTCTTTGCGGGCGAATCCTTGAGTGGAGAAGGTCTGCCTCTTGTCGCGGTACACGTTCCGGCCACTGGCCAACTCAGCCGCAAGGAGCGGGATGAGATTAAGGCCTTCGGTCAGGAGCGCGGACTACGAGTCTATGATGACCTGAAACGCCTGGAACGTGACTATCCCGCGCAAATAGCAAAGGTGCGCGAACGCGTGAACCCCGGCGAGAATGACTTACTGCTGCTAGCGGGCTGGGCTGGCGAAAAGAAAGGCGCTCTCCCGGAGAACACGGTATTACTCGCAGCCGGTCAGTTACGGCTCTTTGTAGCTCAGACGTACAACGATCGGCATAAGCTGCTCGACCCCGATGTTTTGAAATTCCTGTGGGTTATTGACTTCCCGATGTTCGAGTGGGACGACGATGACAAGCGCTGGAACGCTGCCCACCATCCGTTTACATCGGTACACGATGATGACCTCGAAAAGCTTACCGCCGATCCAGCACACTGCCGCGCGAAATCCTATGATCTCGTGCTCAATGGCGTGGAGCTTGGTTCCGGCTCCATCCGCATTCATAGGCGCGATGTTCAAACCAAGGTATTCGCCGCGCTTGGCTTCACTGAAGAAGAAGCGAAGCACCGTTTCGGGTTTCTTCTCGAAGGTCTTGAGTACGGGGCGCCCCCGCATGGCGGAATTGCTCTCGGACTCGATCGGCTCGTCATGTTACTTGCGGGCGAAAATTCCATTCGCGAGGTCATCCCCTTCCCGAAAACAGCTAAAGGTACTGATTTGATGTGCGAAGCTCCTTCTCCCGTACCCGACCGGCAATTAAAAGAACTTGGAATCCGCCATATCTGAGCGTCTCGCCTTACTAACTCGGGTAAGCGCCTTGGTAGGATGCTGGCAATGACATCCAAGTTGATTCTCTATGCAGCACTCGCTTCAGTAGGCATGGGTTCCGGGCTCTTCGCTTACCAGGTACGTACCGAGGCCGGAATCGTTGATGGCGACGCCAGTGCTGACGGAAAGATCCACATTTATAAAGGCATCCCCTATGCGGCGCCCCCCGTTGGCCCCTTGAGATGGCAGCCGCCTCAGCCTGCCGCCCATTGGGATGGGATCCGCAAAGCGACTGAGTTTGGCCATCGCTGCATGCAAGGACACATTTTCGCGGATATGGTCTTCCGTGATCCCGGGCCCAGCGAAGATTGCCTCAATTTGAATGTCTGGACGCCGGCCATATCCCCTGATGCAAAGTTGCCTGTGATGGTTTGGATTTATGGTGGTGGTTTCCAGGCGGGCGCCTCCTCAGAGCCACGGCAGGGCGGCGAGAATCTGGCACGCAAAGGCGTCATCGTCGTCAGCATGAATTACCGACTTGGAATTTTTGGGTTCTTCTCGCATCCTGAATTGACCAAAGAATCGCCGCACCACGCATCCGGCAATTACGGGCTCATGGATCAGGCTGCTGCGCTTGACTGGGTGCAGCGTAACATTGCTGCATTTGGTGGCGATCCCGGTAACATCACCATTTTCGGTGAGTCCGCCGGATCGATGTCGGTGAGTGCGCAAATGGCATCGCCTCTCGCGAAGCGTTCATTCAAACAGGCCATCGGTGAGAGCGGCGCTGTTTTCATGCTGAATCCTCCCATGCCGCCGGTAAGGGAAACCGAGCACATAGGCCTCGAATTTGCCAAGTCGATCGGCGCGAACACTCTCCGGGAACTTCGCTCCCGCTCCGCCGACGACTTGCTTCAAGCAGCATTGAAAATGAACGGAGGTTTTCGGTTCTGGCCCAATGTCGACGGCTACTTCTTTCCCGAAGATCCGGCAGCTATTTACTCGGGAGGCAAGCAGGCGCACGTTGCACTCCTTGCGGGCTGGAACCAGGATGAGCAGAGTTACCAGGGATTCCTCGGCAAGGCTGATGCAACTCCTGACGCCTACGCTGCCCAGGTTCGAAGTAAGTATCCGGAAGATGCGGATCAAGTCCTAAAGATTTACCCCGGAAAGACCGGGCAGGAAGTGAAGGACTCAGCACGCGCCTTGGCTAGCGATCAGTTCATTGCTTACTCGACCTGGAAATGGCTCGACCTGCAGGTGAAGACTGGCCAAGCGCCGGTGTATCGTTATCACTTTGAGCAGGCGCCTCCCGCATCCGCCACTGAACCGGACCGAGGCGCATATCACTCTGCCGACATTTTGTATGTCTTCCAGACTCTTGATTCGGAGAATCGTCCCTGGACGGACCGCGATCGCAAACTCTCGGACATGATTTCGTCTTATTGGACAAACTTCGCTAAGACCGGCAATCCAAACGGGCCTGGCATGCCGGAGTGGCCCGGCTACACAAAACCCGCATACGACGTTATGCACCTCATCTGTGGCCAAGGCGATCAGGCGCCTCACGCCGCTACCGACGAACATCGCGCACGTTACGAATTCTTAGACCGCGTTGCACGGGAGCGTGCAAGCGCGGCTAAGCAAACAAGTTAGTACGCCGCAGAACCGCTTCGAACTCGGGTAGAGACTTAGTATTCAGAACGTCCTCGGCCTCCAGCCAGCCTCGCCGCGCCGTCAGCACTCCATAACGCATATTGTGCAGGTGCTGCGGGCGATGTGCATCGGTCGAGATCGTGAAACGACAGCCCTTCCGCTTCGCAGCTCTTATCAAATGACTGGGTAAGTCGAGCCGCTCCGGACTGGCGTTCACCTCGAAGCACACCCCGCGCTCAGCTGCTTTCCCGGCGACAATTTCGAAATCAAAGGGATACGGTTCGCGATCCAGAAGGATGCGGCCTGTAATGTGCCCCAGAGCCCGAATCGAACGGGAGTCCAAAGCGCGCAGAATCCGATCCGTCATCTCTGCGGCTTCAAGATTGAAAAAACTGTGAACGCTTCCGATGACGAAATCGAGCTCTGAGAGTGCATCTTCAGACAGGTCCATACTGCCGTCACGCAATATATCGCATTCCAATCCTGAGAAGACTCGCAACGGCAACCCGTCCTGATTCATCTGACGCAGCTGGCGGGCGAAGTCCACGGCCCGCACCTCATCAAGACCGTTGGCCATCGCCAACGCCTTTGAATGATCGGTAATTGCGATGTACTCGTAGCCGAGCGCTGCCGCCGCTTCGGCCATTTCTCTGAGACTTGCACGGCCGTCTGTAGCCGTAGTGTGCATATGCAAGTCCCCGCGCACGTCTGCAAGTTCGATCAGCTTTGGGAGCGAATGGCTTCGTGCCGCCTCGAGTTCGCCCGAGTTCTCGCGCAATTCAGGAGGGATCCAATCGTAGCCCAGCCGTTCATATACTTTGCGCTCATCTTCACCTTCGACGCGCTCGTTTCCTTCGAGCGTGAACAACCCGTATTCATTGAGCGTCAACCCTTGCCGTATCGCGGCGGTGCGCATCGACACATTGTGTTCCTTGCTGCCGGTAAAGTACTGCATAGCAGCGCCGAAGCTTTCGTGCGGTAAGGCCCGGACATCTACCTGAATACGCTCGAGACCAAAACTTACGCTTGCTTTGTTTGCGCCTTGTCCCAGCACTTCCTGAGTCTTCACATGGCGAACGATACCGTTTAAAGCCCCGTCCGCGCCTGCTCCGCTTACAAGAATATCGAGATCGCCGATAGTTTCTCGCCCTCGCCGTAGGCTTCCTGCGGCTTCTACCTTCTCGACGCCGTTCAGCGCGGAAAATTCGTCTATAAGTTCCCGCGCCAGACGATTG
>JAFARV010000505.1 GCA_019245255.1 Acidobacteriaceae bacterium
GGCGGCTCACTGGCATTTTGAACGGGAGTTCCGGGATAGCTGGTCATGGGAAGCGTAAACGAAACAGAAGCGTCTTCGACTACCGGTGACGAAGTTAACCGAGTTAGTAACTCATTGAAAAAATGGACCGGGTTGGCGTTCGCCGGCAGTGTGATGCGAGCAGTAAGCAAACTCTCGGGGTCAAAGCCGAGAGGTTCGGTTCGCAAGTGCAGGATGCTTTCTATAAGTAGCGTTGTGCTGAGCAGCAGAACCAGTGAAAATGCAATTTGACCCGCAACCAGAACGCCACGTAGACGGAGCTGTCCAGAATTGCCTTGGCTGCTGCGTAGAAGCGTCATCAAATTGGTGCGCGAGGCGTTCAGCGAAGGTGCGAGACCGAATAGAAACGCCGCAAGTAACGAGATCCCGATTGCAAAGCTTGCAACGACAGCATCGAACTGGATTTCGTTTGAACGCGGCAGGTCAGTCCCGGCCATGCGGCGAATGGTTGACAAGCTCAGGAATGCGAGAAATGTACCCATGGCGCCCCCGAGCATCGAAATAACCAGAGTCTCCGACGCGAGATGTTTGAGTATCTGGCCCCTGCTTGCGCCAAGTGCGGAGCGGACGGCAAATTCAGTCGAACGCGCAGCAGCGCGAGCAAGCAGGAGAGTTGCCAGGTTTGCGCAGGCAATGAGAAGCACAAGCAAAACTGCTGCAGAAAGCAGCCACAGTTGCAGGCGTACCTCGTCGACCACAGCTCGTCGAAGCGGCACGGCGGCCGGAGGCGTTTTGGATTTCGCATCGAGCATGGCAGGGTGACCTTTCGCATAGCGTTTCTGCAACAGCCTCAATTCCGCTGTCGCCTGCTCGAGGGTAACGCCGCGATTCAGGCGGCCGAAAATCGTCAAAAAAGGACTGAGTGCACGCGATTGCGGAGAAAATCTCGGGGAGTCCTCCGGACGGGAAAGCCAGACGTCAACCCCGGGCGACGGGAAAGCAAAACCGGGGCGAAGGACACCCGAGATTATGTACGTCATCCCGCCAAGATTAATGCTTTGGCCGACAATGTCGAATGCGCCATTGAGACGGCGTTGCCACAGGTCAAAGCTAATCAGGACCGTGTTGTCCGGCCTCATGCTGCCTGTCCCCAGAAGCGGTGACGCGCCGAGAATCTGCAGAAAATCGGCAGAGACGCGATTGGTCTTCAAAATTTCCGGTGTGCCGCGGCCAGTAAAAGCCAGGTCTTCTTCCATGGCAAACGCGCCGATGGCGGAATACTGATGAGCGCTCGACTGGATCTCGGCGAAATGAATCGGCGACGCTCCGCCCGAGAGAATTACCAATCGATCCGGATCCGAATAGCCGAGAGGCTTCAACAGTACCGCACGAAGTACGCTGAAGCAGGCAACGTTTGCACCAATCCCGAGAGCCAAAACGGAGATAGCGGCGATGGAAAATCCAGGCGCGCTCCAAAGCCGTCGCAATATCCTCATGTGAAACAGTATGAGCCTTGGTTTCTGGCCTTCAACTCTAACGTTGGCTTCGGCCGATCATGAACCCACAAGTTTCAGGCTGCGGAGGAACTGTCTCGTTAGGCCGCGAATCCGATACTACGGTCATCTCCGTCTTGGGTGGAACCTGCGCGATCGAGAATCTCCTGGCACGCAACGCAGTGTGACGCCCAAGGAATCGCTCTGAGCCGTTTCTCTTGAATCGGTTCTTCACAGCGCAGGCAGACTCCATAGATCTCGTCTTCGATGCGCTCCAGAGCTGCTTGAATGCTTTTGAGCAGCTTAGAACTGTGATCAAGATTCCGAATGGCGACTTCTCTGCTTAGTTTCTGTTGAAGTCTGTCCATTTCATCGGCTGTGGCTTCGATGGCGATCTCCTCGCGATTCGATGATGCCGAAAGGAGGTCCTTATGCTTGCGCTCCAGCACTCTCTGAAATTCCTTTGTATCTACTAGGGACATTGGCGTTTCTTTCCTGTCGTTCCGATTTGGCTTCAGGAGAGTAAGATGCATTCGACCCCGCTCAGGTTCACGTGTGCCGGCGCAAAATACAAAATATTTACAGTTTGCTTGCAGATGATCCGGCTTACTACTCCGAATCCGGTACCAAGTGCGCGAGTAAGTCGTTTTGGCCGAATTCAAGCAGGATGGAGGCAACGGCGATACGAACGTTTTCGTCCGAGTCGTGAAGGAGATGTGACAAATCGTCGCTTGCCGCTCTTCCGATCTTTGCGATGGCATTCCGAGCGGCGGCGCGAACCTCCCAACGCGGATCGCGCAGATAGCAGATGAGGGCGGGAAGGAGGGTCTCAGGCGGCTCAGATTTCAGCATGCGAAGAAGACAAACAACTGCGGCAGCGGTATCCGATTCCGAAGCGAATCTGGGGGGCCAGTCGAACCGTTCCGGGACAAGCTTGTATGCGACTCGTCTGAAACGCGCGTCTGGGCTGTGCACGTATGGGCTTGCGACACGAGTGATGGTCTCGTCATTCACATGAAGTTCTGCCGCCAGCTCGAGAGCGCAGAGAATCAGTTCCTCGGACACACCCCCGAGCGCCTGATGAATGGCTCGAGCGGCAAAGACGGCGTCGTGCTCACAGCTCCAGCGAAGCAGCCATTCTTTGGCGCGATCAGACAGCGCATCCCAGCGAGACAGCAACGGTTCGCATACAGTCTCGCCCTGGGCCTCAAGCACGCT
>JAFARV010000563.1 GCA_019245255.1 Acidobacteriaceae bacterium
TGAAACACGGCGACATAGTAAACCGCATAAAAGAGATCGCGATCGTTCCTATCGTGCGGACGTCGAGCGCAAAGATGGCGATCGATGCGGTCGCTGCAATCTACGACGGCGGCATTCCGTGTGTGGAAATAACCATGACGGTAGATGGAGCGATCAAAGCACTCGAAGCCGTTGCCGACAAATACGGGAACACTATCTTACTCGGCGCAGGCACGGTCTTAGACCCGGAGACGGCTCGGGCGTGCATGTTGGCAGGCGCGCAATTCTTCGTCACTCCGGCTCTGAACGTGCGCACAATCGAGCTCGTAAAACGCTACAGCAAACCGATCTTCCCCGGCGCACTGACGCCGACGGAGATCGTGACTGCATGGGAAGCCGGAGCCGATGGCGTTAAGGTCTTCCCGTGTAGTGCTGTCGGCGGCGCCAAATACATTAAGGCTCTCAAGGGCCCTTTCCCTCACATCGAGCTTGTGCCGACTGGCGGCGTCAATCTCGACACCATAGCCGATTTCCTTAACGCCGGGTCGGCAGCCGTTGGCGTCGGCGGAGAACTCGTCGATGCGAAGAGCTGCAGTGAGGGCCGGTACGACGTCATAAGCCAGAGAGCGAAGCAGTTTGTGGCGGCTGCGGCGGCCGTTCAAACCAACAAGCCTTAACTTACTTATCAGGCTTGAAGTTCTGAGTCCACTCGCTTGCCGGGATCCACTCGTGTGTGTGTTCCGCATCTGACGGAGATGTGAGGATCACATCGCAAACATCAAGACTGGCGGCCTTTGCTCGTTCGATATCTCTGTATACGCGACAGAGGTCTTCAGATAGGTCACAGTCCCACGTCTTTCGGTCCATGCAAACGTTTGACTCACACGAAGACCTTAGTTGAGCTTGGGAATATTACTAACCGAAGATCGTCCGGCCTCCAACTCAGCAATCCGTCGTTCGAGCGCCCGGACCGTGCGCACAAGCTCGGGCAATCGCGAGTAAGCGGCTGAGGCTCGCAGCCAGTCACGGGAATCGAAGGCGGGTGATCCAGCAACAATAGCGCCCGTTCGTACGTCTCCGCCAACTCCCGATTGAGCCCAAACCGTAGCGTTCTTGTGAATCGTAAGATGGCCAGCCGATCCTGTCTGACCAGCCATGATGACGTTCTCTTCAAGGACCGTGCTGCCCGCCAGGCCCGTCTGCCCGCATATGATGTTGTCCTCTCCGACCACGCAGGCATGGCCGATTTGGCAGAGGCTATCAACCTTGGCGCCGCGCTTGATACGCGTTTCACCCAACGTGGCGCGGTCAACAGAACTCAACGTCTGGATTTCGACATCGTCTTCAATCACCGTTATGCCCGATTGAGGAATCTTATATTGCCGGCCACCCGGTCCTTTGGCAAATCCGAAACCGTCTCCTCCAACAACCACACCGTTGTGCAATGTCACGCGATCACCAATTATGGTGTGTTCGCGTACAGACACATGAGAATGCCCGGTAAAATCGTCACCGATGGTACAGCCCGCATAAATCACGCAGTGCGGATATATAACAGCGTTCGCGCCGACCGTGGTCTTCTCGCCGATTACGGCATAGGCGCCGATCGAGGCATTCCGGCCCACCCGCGCGGTTTCAGCTATGACGGCCGTCTCATGAATGCCAGGCGCAAGTCTCGGAGCCTCATAGAACAGCGACAAAGCTCGAGCGAAGTCGTAGTAGGGGTTAGAAGACACCAAAGTGGCAACGTGACCGCCGGATAGCGAATCGGCCGCCAAAATCGCTGCCGCGCGCGAACTTCTCACCTTAGGCGCGTACTTCATATTCGACAGAAATGTGATTTCACCGGGACCCGCTGATTCGATAGTGTTCACTCCAGTTATTTCGGTCCGATGATCGCCTCCTTCGAGCCTGCAGCCGAGGTATTCCGCGATCCAACCCAGAGCGTAAGTCCGCATATACCGATTGAAGCAGGCGCGTGAGCGGCCCAGTCTGGTACGTTGGAAATACGTTATGAGCGTTCCTGCCTCGCAGATGTGGACTACGGCGACGTACGTCCTCAAACACAAGCTGAAGGGACACAAGCGCTATCCGCTGGTGTTGATGCTGGAGCCGCTGTTCCGCTGCAATCTTGCGTGCGCCGGCTGCGGGAAAATTCAATATCCTGCTCACGTTCTGAAGCGGCAACTCACTCCCGAAGAGTGCTTCAAAGCCGCGGACGAATGTGGCGCTCCGACTGTCGCCATCCCCGGTGGCGAACCTTTGATGCATCCTCAAATCGGCGAGATCGTTGAAGGGCTGGTAGCGCGCAGGAAGTACATTTACCTTTGCACGAACGCGCTGCTACTCGAAGAAAAACTACATCTCTTCAAACCGAGCAAGTACCTCAGCTTCTCTGTTCACGTCGATGGCGAGCGCGAGCACCACGATTTTTCAGTATGCAGGGAAGGCGGTTATGATCTCGCAATCCACGGCATCAAGGCAGCCTTGGCGCGTGGGTTCCGGGTCACGACTAACACCACGCTGTTCGACGGCGCCGATCCGAACAGTGTCCGGCGGTTCTTCGACGAAATGATGGACGTCGGAGTCGAAAGCATGATGCTTTCGCCCGGGTATTCTTACGACAAAGCGCCGGACCAGCAGCACTTCCTCGGCCGCGCCCGCACGCGCCGCTTATTCCGCGCCATTCTTGCAAACCGCAAGCGGTCCTGGAGATTCAATATGTCGCCGCTTTTTGGCGAATTCCTGATGGGCTTGCGTAACTTCTCCTGCACACCGTGGGGCATGCCGACTTACAACGTATTCGGCTGGCAAAAGCCCTGCTATCTGCTTCAGGATGGATATGCCGACACTTTCGCCGAGTTAATGGCGGAAACCGAATGGGCGAGTTATGGCACTGAATCGGGCAATCCGAAATGTGCTAACTGCATGGTGCACAGCGGGTACGAAGCGTCGGCTGTCGACTACGGTTTCGGATCGTGGAAGGGTTTCTTCGCGATGGCGAAAGCCGCCGTGTTCAGCCGTTATAATGACGAGTACGCAGAAGCGCTGCTGAACGAACCTGCCAAGCCTGTGCACTCCTCCAATCCTCTGGTAAAGATCGAAGGCGTCGAAAGCGGTCAGGCTTGATGGACGGTCAACTGAATCCCGACCAACTCGAAGTCGTTCCCGGGTTCGAACACGAGCGCCTACAGGGCTGGGTTCCTTCTCTTGCGACCGAACAAGATCTGCGAATCGCGCTCGAGAAAGCGTTCGATTACCGCGGTGATGTGACCATCGCGCTAAAGGATGGCGCCATCGTTGAAGGATACGTCTACGATCGGCGAGCGGGAAAGACCCTTGCGGATTCCCTTGTTCGCATTCTCCCAGCCGACGGTACTCCGCGCGTGAATATTCCGTATTCGGAGATCGCCCGTCTGGTCTTCAGCGAGCGCGACCCGGCGGCCGGGAAGAGCTGGGAGGCGTGGGTCCGTAAATATTGGGAGAAGCGCGGCAAAGGCGAAACGGCCTCGATCGAAGCTGAAGAACTACGCTGATCCATGGCAGCGTGACCAGTCTTCGGCGGTCGTATTACGCTGTGATACGCTGTATCAATGGGTACGACAATCAGTTTCAGGACGGAAGAGACTAAGAGAGACGAGCTCGACCGGCTCGCCGAAGCCCTCGACCGCGATCGAAGCTGGATAATCAACCAGGCACTAGACAACTACCTCGACCTGCAGCAATGGCAAATCGAGGAGATTCGAAAAGGTATGGCCGCCACCGATGCCGGGCACACAGTGTCCACTGCGCAACTGCGTGAAATGCTTGAGAAACGCAATGCCAAAGTTCGGGCCCGGAGGGGGTCTGCTGACGGGAAACGGCGCGCCACACGAACATGAGGCTGCGCTGGTCGCGGCCGGCCTCCGAGCATCTGATTGCCATACACGATTACATCGCCGGGGACAACCCCGATTCCGCTGCCGAAGTAGTTGAACGCCTCATCCAAGCTGCCGAACGCCTCAGTGCACACCCGAATCTCGGCCGGCCAGGTAAGGTAAAGCACACCCGTGAGCTGATCGTCGCGCCATACATCCTGGTGTATCGAGTTGTGCAAGACACGGTAAACATCGAAGCAGTACTTCATGGCCGCAGAAAATATGTCTGACGGCCGCCCGGGCCGGGTTCCGGCAATTCCTCTGCTTACCCCTGAAAATACAAGGGTTTGCTATATTGGGTCATACTCGCTTATGCTGCTGACTGAACTTGCCTGTGAGCCCATAACTCCCGAACAGTTCGCGCCTTTAGCCGGCAGTGTAAAAAAGATTATTTTGCTGAAGCCGCGCGGATTTTGTGCCGGCGTGGTGCGGGCAATCGACGTGGTGAGAATTGCGCTTGATCTGTATGGGGCTCCCATCTATGTTCGGAAAGAGATTGTTCATAACCGCCACGTAGTCGATGAACTGCGGCAAGCTGGTGCCATCTTCGTCGAGGAACTCAGTGAGGTCCCCGAAGGCGCTCGCGTGATTTTCAGCGCGCATGGAGTTTCGCCCGCAGTTCGCGAAGAAGCGAAAGCCAGGCGCCTTCAGGTGATTGACGCCACCTGCCCGCTTGTCACGAAAGTTCACCTCGAAGCGGTCCGCTTTGCGAAGCAGGGGTACACGATTGTTTTAATCGGACATCGCGACCATGACGAGGTAATCGGAACGCTCGGCGAGGCGCCGGCAAGTACGACTCTGGTCTCCGACGTCGAAGATGTGGAACGGCTCGATATCAAGGACCCGGAGCGGATTGCGTATCTCACGCAAACTACGCTTTCGCTGGACGAAACCAAGGACATCGTGACCCGTTTACTCGAACGGTTCCCGAAGATCGTCGGTCCGAAGACGCAGGACATTTGTTATGCAACCGAGAACCGTCAGCTGGCCGTCAAAGCTGTAGCGCCGTTATGTCAGGCACTGCTGGTCGTTGGATCGCAGAACAGCTCGAATTCCCGGCGCTTGGTGGAGGTTTGCGAGAAAGCGGGCGTGCCGGCTTACCTGCTGGACGACTGCAGCGAAGTGCGGCCGGAAATGCTTCGCGGCGTATCTGTGGTTGCAGTGACTGCAGGTGCGTCCGCCCCGGAGCATCTGGTTCAACAGTTAATCAACCATCTCAAAGCGGAAGGTTACGAGGATTTAGAGGAGGCTGAGATCAAGGAAGAAGATGTGCGGTTCACGCTTCCTTCCGATCTCGAGAGCTTTACACCAAGGCTCTATACTGTACGTTCCTGATTTCGAACGATGAGGTATAGCGTTCAAACATCCAGTTCGCTGGCTGCCGCCGTCGAGGCAGCTGTCAAGCGAGCTGCGGTCTCCCTCTTATGCCGCCAGTCGGCTGAAGGGTTCTGGTGGGCGCACCTCACCGCCGACACAACCCTCGAATCCGACTACATTCTCACGCAATTGTGGCTGCATTCTCCGGTGAATGGAATTTGGGATCCGCCCACGCGCGGCAAGATCGATCGCGCCGTTGCTTCTATGCTGGCCCGGCAGCTCGAGGATGGCGGATTTAACATTTACCTTCATGGCCCTTCGGAGATCAACGCGTCCATCAAAGCCTACTTCGCTTTGAAGCTGGCGGGCCTCTCGCCCGCCGATTCGCGAATGGAACGCCTTCGTACTCGCATCCTCGAAATGGGCGGCATGCAGGCGGCGAACAGCTATGTTCGCATCAATCTGAGCCTGTTCGGCCTCTATCCGCGCGAGAACTGTGCGACGATCCCGCCGGAGATCATTCTCCTGCCGTTCAAATTCATCTATCAGATGTCATCCTGGACGCGGGCGATCGTCATCCCGCTGTCGATCCTTCACGCTGCGAATCCAAATCGCCCCGTTCCGTGTGGATTTAGTGTCGACGAGCTGTGTCTGCCAGGAGCGCCCGTGCGGCCTGCTGCTGACATTCACTATTTCAGCTGGCGTAATTTCTTTCTGTGGCTCGACCGCGCGCTGAAGGTCTACGAGCGCTTTGCCCCGAAGTTCATCCGCAATCACGCTATCAAGAAATGCGCGGATTGGATGATTGAGCACTTCGACGGGTCGGATGGACTTGGCGCCATTTATCCATCTATGCAATACGCGATCATGGCGCTCGATGTCCTCGGATACGGTCCGGAACATCCACTGCGCAGGCAAGCGGAAGCAGAGTTCAATGCTTTGATGGTCGATGACGACCGGCACGGGTTCTATATGCAGCCGTGCTTCTCGCCCGTCTGGGATACGGCGATCGCGGCGTACGCGCTTGGTGAGAGTGGAGTCGCACCGACCTCGGCGCTCAGTCGGGTAGCTGATTGGTTGCTCAAGAAAGAAGTCCGGCGCAAGGGCGATTGGTCCAAGAAGCGGCCTCACGTGGAACCGTCCGGTTGGGCCTTCGAGTTCAACAACGAGAGTTATCCTGACGTGGACGATACGGCGATGGTTTTGCTTGCCTTCGAGCATGCCCGGGCTTCCGATCAACCGGCTCAGCGCGCCTGCGCCCGGAGGGCACTCGATTGGATTCTCGCAATGCAGGGTAAAGATGGCGGCTGGGCAGCGTTCGATGTCGATAACTGCTGGAGCGTATTGAGCCACGTTCCGTTTGCCGATCACAATGCAATGCTCGACCCATCTTGTCCCGACATAACGGGACGGGTACTTGAAGCACTCATATCTTGCGGAGTCAACCCGGAACACCAGGCCGTGCGGCGTGCGGTTCGTTACCTGCTGCGCGCGCAAGAAGCGGATGGCAGCTGGTACGGCCGCTGGGGCGTCAACTACATCTATGGCACCTTCCTTGCTCTCCGCGGACTGCGTGCAACGGGCATGAGTGAGAACGAACCCTGTATCCAGCAGGCGCTCGAATTCATACGCGCCTATCAAAATCAGGATGGCGGCTGGGGCGAAAGTTGTGCCAGCTATGATGAAAGCCGGTTCGTACCGAATTCGAGCACGCCCTCTCAGACGGCGTGGGCAACCTTGGCTTTGCTAGCCGGGGGCGACATGCGCAGCGAAAGCCTGTATAACGGGATCGAGTATCTGTTGCGCACGCAAAAGCCCGATGGCGCTTGGGACGAGGGCTATAGCACAGGCACAGGCTTCCCACGCGTGTTTTACCTCTGTTACACCGAATACCGCAACATGTTCCCGCTGCTTGCGCTTTCTACCTATCTCAAGCGTGCAAACGTTCTCGATGAGAGTTCATCGGGAATGGCGCGGTTCACCTGCGCAGGAAACTAGTACAGTTGCCCAAAGCGCTTGTGACCGGCGCCAGCGGCTTCCTGGGCTGGCACGTCGCAAGACTGCTCTCGAATCGCGGCTACCAGGTGCGCGCTCTGTGCCGCCCGTCAAGCCAACTTCGCGAATTGGATGTAGAGCGCGTGAGTGGCGACCTCCGCGATCCCGAATCACTCGCCCGAGCCATTGCCGGGTGTGAACTGGTTTTCCACATTGCAGCGGATTACCGGCTGTGGTCGAAAAACCCGCAGGAACTATACCGTTCGAATGTTGACGGAACCCGCAACATACTCGAAACAGCCGAACGAGCCGGGACAGAGCGGATTGTTTATACCAGTACCGTCGGCTGTGTCGGCATGCGGCCCGGCGAACTCGGTGACGAAAACGCACCTGTCTCCATCGATGACATGACCGGGCACTATAAACGGTCCAAGTGGCTGGCCGAACAGGTCGCCCTCGAGAAAGCCCGCAACGGCCTGCCGATTATCATTGTGAATCCAACGGCCCCTATTGGCGATCACGATTGGAAACCGACCCCAACCGGCAAAATCGTTCTGGATTTCCTTCGCGGCAGGATGCCGGGCTTCGTCGATACAGGTCTGAACGTAGTTGATGCCGAAGATACCGCGAAAGGCCATCTGCTTGCTGCTGAGCGCGGGCGGCCCGGAGAACGCTACATCCTCGGCAGTGAGAATCTGACTCTCCAGCAGATTCTTTTAAGAGTTGCGAGCATCGCAGGAAAACGCGCCCCCACCTTCAAGGTCCCGTACGCTTTGGCTTACGCAGTCGGCGCGGTTTCGACCGCCTTCGCCACCGCCACAGGCAAGGAGCCCATCGCGCCCCTCGAGGGCGTTAAGATGGCCCGGAAGAAAATGTTCGTCACGTATGCAAAAGCAGAGCGCGAATTAGGCTTCTGTCCCGCACCCGCCGAAGTCGGCTTGAATAAGGCCGTTTCCTGGTTCCGCTCCAACGGATACTGCTAAGCAATGGCCATTCTCTTTGTCGCATCTGAAGCTGCCGAACTGAAGCCGTTTGCTGAACTCTTGACGGGACTCCGCAAGTTGAAGTGGCCGGTAGATTACGCTTATGAGGGGATTCTGGACGGCAAGCGGTTCATGCTCGCCGCGAATGGCGCGGGTCCAAAGCTGGGCGCGCAGGCCGTCGAGATTGCTGTACGGGCTATGATGGCGGCGGAGCTTTCTTCCTCCCGGTTGGAGGCGGTAGTGAGCACAGGGTTTTGTGGAGCGCTCGACCCCAGCTTGCGGGAGCGGCAGATTGTGCTTGGTACGTCCGTCGCGGACGGAGCCACCGAGGAAACTCTTTCCTGTGAGATGGTGCACGCCTCGCCCGAAGGATTTGTTACCGGCCCCGTCCTCACCCAGGACCGCATCGCCATCACGGCGGCTGAAAAGAGCACTTTAGCCGCTTCAGGGGCGATCGCAGTCGATATGGAAGCATCCGGTGTTGCGGTGCGAACTAAGCGCGCCGGACTTCCTTTCTACTGCATCAAAGTCGTGTCGGATCGTGCTGACGAGTCTTTCGGTTTCGACCTGAACAGAATGCGGACTACCGACGGGCGGATCGCGCGTGGGAAAATTGTGAGTTACAGCCTTGCACATCCCGGAGTGTTGCCGGAATTATTCCGGCTGAAACGGCGAGTTGAGGATGCAGCGAAGGCCCTCGGAGACTTTCTTGTCAGTTGCCGAATCCTTCCAGAGCTCGACAGCTCTCTGCCGCGGTGAGACCGTCCCTGAGACGATGATGGCCGCGGTCTATCGCGGCAACAGCCATGTTGCCGTAGAATCGATCGCAACGCCTGCGATCCAGCCAGGGGAGATGCTGGTCCGCGTGGAAAGCTGTGGAGTGTGTCACACAGATCTCAAAAAGATTCAGTACAACCTTCTGCCCCCGCCCCGTATTTTCGGCCACGAGACGGCCGGAATCGTCGCTGCAGTGGGCGACGGTGTCTCCAAATTTGCGCCAGGGGATCGCGTGGTGGCCTTCCACCATATTCCCTGCGGCGGCTGCTTTTACTGCGCTCGACGCCTCTATGCGCAATGTCCGACGTATAAGAAAGTCGGCATCACCGCTGGGTTTGAGCCCGCAGGTGGCGGTTTCGCGCAATATGTGCGCGTGATGGACTGGGTCGTCGCACGCGGCATGGAAAGAATCCCTCCGGATGTTTCTTTCGATCAAGCTTGCTGGGTCGAACCTGTCAATACCTGTCTGAAAGCCGTGAAGAGGTTGCATCTGCAGCCATCCGATGTCGTTGCGGTGCTCGGGCAAGGGCCGATCGGACTTATATTCACGATGCTTGTGCATCGCACAGGAGCAACCGTTCTAGCTACGGACACGATTGCCTTCCGGCGCGCGCTGTCGGCTCGCTTTGGCGCTGTCGCGCTTGATCCCCGAGGCTCAGACTTTGAAGCCGAATCCAGATCGCGCACCGAGGGCCGCGGCGTAGATGCCGTGATTGTGGCTACCAATGCACCTGGCCTGGTTAATGACGCACTGCGCATCTCAAGGCCCGGGGCCGAGATACTACTGTTCGCACAAACGTCTGCGGCTGAGCGGATCGAGATTTCGGGAGCTGATATCTGCGTTTGCGAGCGGACGCTTCTTGGTTCGTACAGCGCCGATGTGGACCTGCAGGCTGAATCTGCGCGGTTGGTGTTCAGCGGTGAACTTCCTCTCGAAGAGCTGGTATCCGACCGCATATCGTTACCTGAAATTGAGCGCGGGATTGCTATAGCCCTTCACCCGACCGAGCGATCCCTCAAGGTCATCGTCCATCCGCAGGAGTCTGCCGTGTGAGCACACCCGACACCATGCACGCGGCAGTTCTCTATGGCAAGGAAGACGTGCGCCTCGAGTCGGTCCCGGTGCCGGCGATTGGGCCGGGTGAGCTGCTCGTACGGGTCAGAGCCGCGTTGACCTGCGGCACGGACGTAAAAGTCTTCCGCCGCGGCTACCACGCGAAAATGATCCAACCCCCGGCACTTTTCGGTCACGAAATGTCCGGCGACGTTGTCGCGATCGGCTATGGTGTCACACGGTTTGCGATTGGCGACAGGATCGTGGCTGCGAATTCCGCGCCTTGCGATGAATGCTTTTTCTGCCGGCGAGGCCAACCGAATCTCTGCGAAGACCTGCTGTTTAATAACGGCGCCTATGCGGAGTTCATTCGAATTCCGGCCCGCATCGTTGAGAAGAACACATACCGCCTTGCCGGCCACCTCGCCTATAAGGACGCAGCTCTCGCCGAGCCGCTCTCTTGCGCTGTTCGCGGATTGGATGAAAGCTTTGTGCGGCCCGGGGACACCGTTGCCGTGATGGGTCTCGGTCCGATCGGCCTCATGTTCGTTCGGCTGGCCCGGTTTGCCTATGGTGCACGGGTTATTGCAATGGCTCGGCGCTTGGAACAAGTCGACCGCGCAGTTGCGTTAGGGGCTACGGAGGGTATCGTGATCGGGCGTCACGATTCGCTCATCGAAGAGTTAAAGTCCGAAACGGGCGGAAGAGGCGCCGATGTCGTGATTGAGGCGATCGGACAGCCGGAAGCTTGGGAACTGGCCACCAGGCTGGTTCGCAAAGGTGGTGTCATAAATTTCTTTGGTGGATGTCCCACCGGCACCAAGGTTGCTATCGACACGGGACTCCTGCACTATTCGGAGATCACGTGTAAGGCCAGTTTCCATCACACGCCTGCGCACATTCGGCGCTCGCTGGATCTCATTGCTGAGGGCGTTGTTAACGCCAGCCACATGGTAAACCACGAAGAGTCTCTCAACCAGTTGCCACAAGTTTTGTCCGATCTCGCCCACCACCGCAACGGACAGATTAAGACTGCTATCATTCCCTAGCAGCCCTGCAACGTGCCAGTCGCCCAATTACAGCCGAAAGATTACATCCGCACCATAACTTCCGAGTCGACGCGGTATTCGGAAGCGGACGCGGTCGAGTACACGCGCTGGCTGGCGACTCACCATTACGAGAACTTTCACGTTGTAAGTTTTCTTCTCCCAAGAGAGCTGCATCAGGACTTCTACAACGTTTACGCGTTCTGTCGTTGGGCGGATGACCTAGGCGATGAAATCGGCGACCCGGATGAGAGCTTACGCCTGCTCGCCTGGTGGCGAAAAGAGTTGAACGCCATGTATCGCGGCGATGCGGCGCACCCGGTATTCATCGCATTGAAGGGCAGTGTCGAACGTCATGCGATTCCGATCGAACCGTTTGACCGCCTGATCCGGGCGTTCGAACAGGATCAAGTCGTTACCCGATATCAAAATTTCAGTGGAGTCTTTGACTACTGTCTCAACTCGGCAAATCCCGTAGGCCATCTGGTGCTTTATCTCTGCGGCTATCGAGACTCGGAGCGGCAACGGCTCTCCGACTACACGTGCACCGCGCTGCAACTCGCCAATTTCTGGCAGGACGTTACAGTCGACATGCAGAAGAACCGTATTTATCTGCCGCTTGACCTCTTCGACAAGAACGGCTACAGCGTCCAGGAATTGTTTGCGCTTACGTTCGATAGCCGTTTTGAAGCCATCATGCGCGAGGCCGTCGATGTGGCCCAGGATCTGTTTGAGAAAGGGCTCCCGTTAGTCAGCACGGTGAATCGACGGCTGGCTCTGGATTTGGAACTCTTCAGCCGCGGTGGCATGAAGGTTCTCGACAAGATCCGCCGGCAAGGGTATAACGTTCTGAAACAGCGGCCTCACATCGGCAAAACCGAGCGCGTCGGCCTCCTTCTTCGATGTCTACCGCGACTGCTGCCCTTCTGAAACCGGCGACGGCCACCCTTGAGGATTCGTACCGGCACTGCCGCCAGATAGCACGGGCGCGTGCAAAGAACTTCTACTACTCGTTCCTGGTCCTGCCGAAACCACAGCGCGATGCAATGTGCGCGATCTATGCGTTTATGAGGCAGTGCGATGATTTGAGCGATGATCCCGCAGCAGCCGACAAATCCAAATTGGCCGAAAGCATCGCTCAATGGCGAGTCGATACCGACTGGGCTTTGAGAGGTGATGTCGCAGGTAATCCGATCTGGCCGGCGTTTCACGACACGGTTAAGCGATACGGAATTCCACATCGTTTTTTTTACGAAATGATCGACGGCATCGCGTCCGACCTCGAGCCTCGGCAGATGTCGACATTCGACGAACTTTATGACTACTGCTATCACGTCGCGTCGGTTGTCGGTCTGACAATCATTCACATCTGGGGGTTCCGATCTCCAAAAGCCCTATTGTTTGCGGAAAAATGCGGCGTTGCCTTTCAGCTGACGAACATTCTTCGTGACGTACGGGAAGATGCGCAGTTAGGACGTGTCTACTTGCCGCTTGCAGATTTAGACCGGTTCGGCGTAACGGTTGAGCAGCTGCAATTCGGCAAAGAGAACGAGGGCTTTGTGAAGTTGATGGAGTTCGAAGCGGAGCGCGCACGGGCGTACTACAACGAATCAGCCCCGCTCGCCGGACTCATCTCCCGGGACAGTCGCGCCTGCCTTTGGGCGCTGCGAAAGATTTATATGGGACTGCTGTCCCGACTCGAACAGGCCAACTTCGCCGTCCTCTCGCGTCGCATTAACGTGCCTACCCGCACGAAACTCGGGATTCTGCTTTGGGCCATGCTGACGCGAAAATAAGAGCGAAATCATTAGCAAAAACACCCGTTGAGCTCCAGGACGGATCATTGAGCTGTCAAGAAGTTGTCGCACTCGCCGTGATTAATAACATCTGATGGTACTAGCCCACTGGAGCCGACCTGCAGCTTCTCCTCCATGCAGTTAATTCTGTCAGCACCGAAGCGGTAGATCTTATCTGAAAGCCAACGCGCATCAATTTGGTTTCCTGAAATCGTAATCGCCATGTCGAGGCGATCTTCTGGCTTCCATTCTTCGGTAAACCTGTAACCGTCAAAAGCATAAATTCGGGCTCTTTCTTTGTCGCCCATGTAAAGAGCAATCTGACCCTGAACAAGAAGCAGAACACTATTTTGCGAGGTATCGATAGCCACGAATTTCTTGTAGTCCGTGACACCAAACAGCGCATCACCGGTTTCATCGGCGAAAGTATACGCGCTCCCTTCCTTACGAAGAGCCTGTATAACTACCACATCACTCGGAACAGCAAGTGCTCCAGCACTGAAATGATTAAGCGTGATAACCACCTCGCCGATTGAGAGCTTCTTGCTGATGGC
>JAFARV010000752.1 GCA_019245255.1 Acidobacteriaceae bacterium
GACATTAACGTTACGCCGCTCATCGACGTTCTACTCGTCCTTCTGATTATCTTCATGGTCATCACCCCGCTGACGCCGCACGGCTTGGAGACGCTGGTGCCTCAGCCGCCTCCACCGAACATGCCGCCTCCTCCGCCCGACCAGGACCCCACTGTGGTGATCGAGGTCGCGAAGGATCACAGCATGCAGATCAACGGGCAGCCTGTGAAGGAAACGGAGCTAAGCTCCAAACTCGAGGACATCTTCAAGACACGCGCCACCAAGGTCGTTTTCGTCAAGGGCGATCCGGATGTAGACTATCGCTGGGTCGCGGTCGCCATCGATGACGCCCACGGTGCGGGTCTCGACAAGGTCGGGATCATGACGCCGAAGGTAGAAGCAGGTCAGTAGAACGGAGGGAACCATGTTGCCAAAAACACGGCTGATCCTTGCTGCTCCGCTTCTGTTTTCGCTTGTCGTCGCCTCCGGCTGCGAAAAACTCCAGTCGCGCGACCAGATGAATAAAGGGGTTCAGGCCTACCGCAATAGCAAATACGCAGACGCCGTGAATCACTTCAAAGAGGCGGTCGAACTTGACCCGACGAATAAGAACGCCAAGCTGTATCTCGCGACCTCCTACATGATCCAATGGGTCCCTGGCGCCGAGTCTCCGGATAACAAGAAGAACTATGACATGGCGCAGAAGACGTTCAAGGAAGTTTTGAAAGACGACCCTGCTAACTCGCTTGCGTTGGCTTCGCTCGCCTCCATGGCGTACAACTCGGCGAGCAACGGCACCGACGAACAGAAGAAAGGGTTTCTCGAAGAAGCAAAGAAATGGAATGTGCGCCGCGTAGAAGTCGACCCAAAGGACGGTGAGGCGTACTATTATCTCGGCGTCATCAATTGGGCGGAAGCGTATCAGCCATTGCGCTCCGCACGAGCGCAAGAGAAGATGAAGCCCGACGATCCCGGCCCGATCAAGGACGAAAAGCTCCGCGCCGATCTTAAATCGAAGTACGGTCAACTGGTTGATGAAGGTCTTGACAATCTGAAGAAGTGCCTCACATACGACAAGGAAAACGAGGATGCCATGTCGTATATGAATCTTCTCTACCGGGAAAAGGCTGACATCGAGGACAATCCTGACGGTGCCAAAGCGGATGTCGCTCAGGCTGAGGATTGGTCCAACAAGTCCCTGGATGTTCGCAAGATGAAGGCTAGCCGTCCGGCAGCCAAGCAGCAGACCTAACCGAGCGAAAGCGAGGTGTAGTCTGAGCTTCTTCGTTTGGGGATGAACCCGGCGTCGCGAATCAGTCGCCGGACATCTTCTTCGTGTCCGGCGACGTAGCCGAAATCGTTTGCGCCGAAGCGCAGCGCAAGCTGCGCAACCTTCATTCCCGTTGCGCGCCAGTCGACCTCAACGTGCGCTACGGACGATTCCAGACGGCACTGAGCGACCAGGCTCAGGTACTCGACGCCCGTCATTCCTGGCTGCCAGGCCGGGCGGACGGCCGCCTCGGCCGCGAGCCCTTCCGGTTCCTCGAGGCAGTACGTCACGATGCCGTCCGGATGGAGATGCGCGCGCACGCGGTCCGCGCGCATCGCAAGGTCGATCAGATCGCCGGGCATACGTTCAGGCCTGCCAGGTCGCAGAAGGTTTCCAGCCCGCGCAGTTCGCGCGCGCCGATTTCGAATTTGATGTGCTCTCGCAGGTACTGCGCCGCTAGCGCGGGGCTCAGCCCCCGCGCTGCGGCTTCGCAAGCGATGATCTCGTCGAGGTGCTCTGCCCCGTGCCGATAGGAGCCGATTGTTATATCCGAGAGAGCCGAAACCGGTATGCCGGGCTGACCGGCCCAGCCGGCGAAGACTATCGGCAGCTGGGTAAGTGATGTCCACTCGGCCGCGAGATCGAGCCACTCGAACGGCTGTTCGTCTGGCTCGATCCGCAGGGCCGGGTCACCGATGATCAGCGCTGCGTCAGCGGTATCGAGCATTCGGCTCAGGTCGGGCGGCTCGGAGCGAATTTCGGGCTGGATGCCGAATCGCTCCCGGAGAATTACTCGAGCGAGTTCTACCGAGGTTCGGGAACTGAGGTCCACGGCGAGCGTCCGGATGTGGCGCCAAGGTGTCCGCGAAAACAGAAGAATGCTGCGCACCGGCCCGTCGGCTGCTATGCCGACACCCGGTACGACTTCGAGCCGCTGGCGTGCAATTTCAGCGACCGGCACGAGGCCGATGTCGACAAGCTTCTGTTCGACTCGTTGCGCGCAGATGGATGGAATGGAAAAAGTGAGCTCGACTTGCTCCCGTTGCGGGCCGTGGAGCATGCCCCAGACTAATGGAACGGTATTTAAGTAAGTGACGGTGTCTACTTTGTATGTCAACTATCAAGTCTATCGGACGGAATCAAACGCCTCGTTTGTCACCCCAAAGCTCGACGTGGAGACGCGGGCTGAATCGGTAACCGCGCCGCTTACAGACCTCGGCGATCCACAGGCCTCGGTCGCGAAGCACGTCGCGCGCCGTGCCCTCCGGCATGAGGACGATGTTCGATGCCGGAGCGTTCAGTGCGGCAGCGATGTGCTGGATTTCAGGGATGTCGGTTTCGGATGCGACGACGAACTTCAACTGGTATGGATAGGCCTCGATCAGCCGATTCAGCACGTCGGGCTGGTATCGCAACCGCTCATGCTGGGCGGCCCATCGGCCGTTTTCGCGATCGACGGGCGTGGAGTTGGACAGCTTGGGACTGATGCTCATCAGATCGCACTGGACCGGTGCCCAAACCGTGCCGGCAGTTTCAATCGTGATGTGGAGACCGGCGCGGCGCAGCTCTTGTGTGAGCTCTACGATACCGGGAGCAATCATCGGCTCGCCACCGGTGACGACAACGTGCCGGGAACTGAATGCCAGAACGGAGGTCACAATATCGTCAATTCCTTGCTCGGCGCCTTCGGGATTCCACGACCTGTAAGGCGTGTCGCACCACGTGCATCGCAGATTG
>JAFARV010000811.1 GCA_019245255.1 Acidobacteriaceae bacterium
AGCGGCCGGAAACGGCGGCGGATATCGCGAACCTTGGAATGCTCATGAACGATGCAGGGCAATCCGCAGCCGGTGAGACGCTGCTGAAGGAGGCGCTCGCGATTTATGAGAAGACGCTGGGCGCGAATAGTGCCGAGGCCCGGTTCGTGAGAGAGCATCTGACCAGGTAGCCCGATATGAGAAAACATACGCGCCAGCAAAGTCAGAGGAAATGATGAAAGCAAATGCAATCCTTATTGCCTTCGGGTTGTCCATCTTTTCAGCCGGAACTGAATCCACGCAGAAGCAAGGCGCAAGCTGGAAAGACTATCTCGGCGGTCCTGAAAGCGCCCATTATTCACCACTAAAGCAAATCAATGTGTCGAATGTGAACAAGATCGAACCGGCATGGACCTACCCGGCGGGAGAAGCGCCATCGACGTTCTGCCCGCTCGTTGTCGATAACATCGCTTACGTAGCGGCCAAGGGCGGGGCGCTCGTTGCGCTGGATGCTACGACCGGCAACGAGCTGTGGGTGCATTCATTCGCGGGTGGCGGTGGCGTCAGAGGCGGGATCGCCGGACAGCGCGGCGCGAACTACTGGGAAAGCCAGGACCGCACAGACCGACGCATCTTAGTGACCTCGGGCGGGTATCTATGGGCGATCGACGCGCTGACAGGAAAGACAGTAGATTCTTTTGCGGATCACGGGAAACTGGATTTGAAGATCGGTATCGAGCGCGCGCCGATTCCGCTGGTCTCCCGAACTCCCGGACGCGTTTTCGAGAATCTCATCATCCTCGGAAGCTTTCCGGGCGAAGGCTATCTGGCGCCTCCAGGAGATCTGCGCGCCTTCGATGTGCGGACGGGCAAACTCCTGTGGGTCTTCCATACGATTCCGCATCCGGGCGAACTCGGTAACGAAACATGGCCGAAGGACGCGTACAAGTATTTGGGCGGCGTGGATGTTTGGGGTGAGATCACGGTTGATGAGAAGCGAGGCATCGCATATTTCCCGGTGTCGTCCGCCAAGTATGAACTGTATGGCGGCGATAGGCCGGGTAACAATCTCTTTGCCGATTGCCTGCTCGCGCTGGATGCGCGTACCGGCAAATATCTGTGGCACTTCCAGACTGTGCATCATGATCTCTGGGATTACGATCCCGCAGCGGCACCGCAGCTTGCGACATTGAAGCACGACGGCCAAACTGTGGATATCGTCGCACTCGCGTCCAAGAACGGTTTTCTCTATGTGTTTGACCGCGTCACGGGCCAGCCATTGTGGCCCATTGAAGAGCGCACTGTGCCGAAATCGGAAGTGCCGGGTGAGTGGACTTCGCCCACGCAGCCCTTTCCTACCGTACCGCCACCCTTCGCCCGCCAGAAGATGACCGAAAAGGATCTCTATTTCGGGTTTATGACACCCGAGGAGAAGACGCACTGGACGGAGCGTTTCGCTAAGGCACAGAACAAAGGGTTATTCACGCCACCGGGCCTCACCGATACCATCTCGATTCCGGGCGTGAACGGCGGCGCCTTCTATTGGAACAGCGGGGCGGACGCCGAGCACGGGATTGTGTTTGTCGAATCGAAGGACTTCCCGTCGATCTTAAAAGTGGTGAAGGCTGGGGAATCGACGGCTGAGAATACGGGTGGCACGATTCCGAGCCGCATTCAGCCCGGCGGACGTGGACACGGGGGATTTTTCGGCGCTGGCGGTCCACCAATGGCGTTACGCTTTGGGCGCACCATTTACGAGGGTTCCTGCCAGGCGTGTCATGGCCCGGATCTGAAAGGCGACCGTGGGCCCGAGGTGGACGACGCCGTGAAGCGCCTGGGCGCCGACTCCGTGCGCAACATCATAAAGAACGGCAAAGGCGCGATGCCTGCGTTCCCGACGATGAACGCTGACGCGATTACCGATGTAATTGAGTTTCTGGATAAATCAGACCAGACCCCCCCGGGGACGGGCGTTCCCGGCAACATGCTCATGGAACGGCTGGAGCCGGATTACCCACCTTGGGTGACACCGCCGCCTTCGCGCTACAAAACCGGCTATGGGCAAGAAGGTTACATCATTACGCCACCGTGGAGCACGATTACAGCGTACGACCTGAACACTGGCAAGATCATGTGGCAGATGCCATATGGCGACACGCCGCAGGCGGGTCCGAGCGATAAGCTGCGCGGAAACGTCACGCCGCGGAGCGGGTTCGTTGTGACGGCTGGCGGCTTGGTGCTGTTTGCTGACAATCAATCGAAGCTGTATGCACTCGATGAGAAAACGGGCAAGGTGGTGTACTCGCGCGACGTTCCTAACGGCGCTGTGGGAGTCCCGGCGGTTTACGAAGTGAAGGGACGGGAATATATTCTCTTTTCGCTGGTAGGCGGGCCGGGCTTTCCTACAGGCGCACGCATGGCACCGGGGGGAACGAGTCCGCCGCCGGGCCAGAAGTGCTTTGTCGCATTTGCCCTTCAACAGTGAGACCTTCTCCGACTAGTGTTATCCAATCGAAAGGTGTAAAGAGGACCCATGCGGAACGCGATCGTTTGTGGGATAGTAGCGGCAGCGGGCATCGTCCTATCCATGCGGCCCGCCCATGCCAACAAGAATTTCGTACCGGACTGGACCTTTAAAGGCTCATCTCTGGGGAACTTGCGCACCCTCGGCGATGCGAATTGGCGCGCAGAGAACGGCGAGATTGTGGGAAGGCCGCTCACGGCGGCAGGCGGCTGGCTGATTCTCGACATGCCCCTTCAGGACGTTCAGTTCGCGTCGATCTTCCGTTGCACAGGCGGATGCCGGACGGGAGTCATGCTACGTGCAAAATCGACGCCAGAGGGCATTCGAGGGGCCTACGTAGCATTGCCTGATGGAGAGAATCCTGCCGCAACCTTTGCTCTGAAGCTCGATCCCCAGGGACACGAGCTGAGCCGCGAGCCGCTCAAGCCCGCCGGAGGTATGGTTCGGTTGTTAGTTCCGCCCTCGAGCGACCGGGCCGGAGGGCCTCCTGCAGGCAGAGGCGGACCGGGCAGCGGACGCGGGCGAGCCTTTGGCGCGGGGCTACCTCCGGATTCTCCCTACAAGCGTCCGGACTACAGCTACAAAACGAACGAATGGAACCCGCTCGAAATAATCCTCGACGCCAATATTCTCCGCGTCTGGATCAACGACGGGCCGGAATCCGGAACCACTAACGGAGAGGCTGACGAGGAAATCGCGAATTATGGACCTGTAGCCCTATATGTGGGCGGCACTGGCGAAGTACGCTTCAAGCAAGTGGAACTTAAAGATTTGGGTCGGCGTGTCCTACCGGACGAACAGGTATCCAGCCGCTTCCGGATGCAGCGGATCAACGACTTCTATTACGGCTGGTCCGCGACCGCAGCCGACATCAATCACGACGGAATATTGGATATCGTCTCAGGCCCGTTCTATTATCTCGGTCCCGATTTCCGGGTCTCGCGCGAAATCTACCTGAGCAAGACCTCCGATGTCAGTTCGC
>JAFARV010000834.1 GCA_019245255.1 Acidobacteriaceae bacterium
CGAATACGACATCGACAACGAAGGCGGTGCCGGCAAGCTTACCTTGACCTTTCCGAGCAAGAGCGACGTGCAGAGCGGGATGTTTGTCGGCATGGTGTTCGGCGGTGGCGTCAAGCTCGATGTCCAAGTGTATGTGCCGGTTCATTGGTACTCGCCATGGAAAGGGAGTTGGCAGTCGGTCTTCAACCAGACGCTCAAGTTTGACATCGATTTCATAGAACTCCTGATCGACCTGATTGCCTATCTGCTGACAAGAGGCGCCGCTGACGGACTTTTCGAATCCGATCCCGCCGAAACGTTGGCATCAGCCGTTGAAGGCGGCAAGACGTTCAAGTTCCTGGGCGACACCAGTGATCCATTGCTCCCCGAAAACAGCCTCACCGTCACGGCAACGATGACTATTCCGATTGACGTGATGACTTATCAGCCCACACTGGCCGCACTTGCTGCAGTTTTGAAAGCCGTGAAAGGCAAGATCACATACGGACCCGCCATCCAGTTCGGATTTCCGAGCACTCTCAGCCTCAAGAGTTTCACCGTCCAGGGCGGCCAGGGGAGCGGCAGCACAGCGGAGTACGCGATATCCGGCATCTCAGGTAACACGGTGACTGCGACCGGTCCTGCATTTACAGAGGACGGCCGCTTATCGCTATTGACGTCGCACGTTACCTATACGGGCGGTTTCCAGCTGGGATTGTCGATGTTCTTCACCGTCTCGGCGTGCAAGATCTTCAACTTCTCCGTGGTATCTCCGTCGCTTGACTTCGTGAATCTTCTTCTGATGCCGGCGCTCGACAATCTTTACAGCCTGAACGGGACTGTCGACTCCCAGCCCGCCGAGTCGTCCGGCGGAGCGTGCGTACTCGCGCCTGCGATGAGCGTCGTCTTCTCGGCCCAAACAGTGGGCGCCGGTAGCCCGCTCAACATTCACGTTGTCCTCAGCGACCCCACGCCCACGCCCGCAACTGTGTCTCTCAGCATCACACCACCGGCATCGAACTTTCCGGCCAGTGTATCCATCCCTGCGGGTGGAACCGCCAGCAACACCGTCAGCTACACCTTCATCAATGAATGTGTCAATACAGGGGATCCCGATCATCCGGATGCCACGGCGCCACCGACTCCCATCGCTCTGACGCAGACTTACCAGGTACGTGCGACGCTCACGCCTGAGCCCGAGACCCGCTGCGGAGGCATTTTCGATGTGACGTCGACACTGAAGGTCAACAACAAAGCGTTGGACTTGGTGATGAATCCTGGTAGTGGCTCGAAAGCCGGGCCGGCGCCACCATGGAATGCCCGTGCAGGAGCAACCATCAATGCCGACCCGTCTCAACCTCCCACCGATGCCGGTAACTGGGTGTCCATCGCGTTCGTGCTCAAGAAGACGACACCGAGCGCAATCGCCGGCCCGGTGAAGCTCACACTGCTCGATGAGCAGCGCCAGCCATACGCGAAAAGCAACGTCACGGTTTTGGTCAGCTCTGTTGACGGGCAATCGTCAGTAACACTGAATCCATCCGCAACCGTCATGCTGACACCCATCTCAGATGGAGAGTTCTATCTGCAATGGCTCACGAAGGGCACAGGCCGAAATTACTCGAATCGATTCTTTTTGGTAGTCGATGGCGGCTGTGCCTTCGGTCAGAACGAGTTCTGGCTCGACGTGTGGAATTGGGACACAGAGCAATGACGGAAGCGGCAACTCAAGCTCCAGCGTACTCGGTCTCGAGCGCGGCAGAACTGCGTGCTTGCCTACGCTCAGGGGACATGCGAAAGCGTATGTCAGCGCTCTCGGCGGTCTCGCAACAACCCTCGCTGGCTCTCGCCTTCGGACTTCATAACGGAGGAGACGTAATTGACATACTGCTGGAGTGTGCGGAGCATCATCGAGGCGAACTCGAATGGCTGTCCTGGGCGGCAGCCCTCACCGGCTTTCGCGATGAACGCGTGTTTGATTTCTTCCTCGACGTCCTGCTCACAAATGCCAATCCGGATGTACTATCGCTGGCGGGCGAATACCTGAGCGAGGAGTCAGCGTCGCTCATAAGGATTCGTGCCGGATCAGCGTTGTTCGACGACAGCTGCCCTCACCGCGCCCGTACGGTCGGAGGGTTGATCAGCAGGGCGCACCGGCTGACAATCGAGGAATGGATCCGCGTTGCGCTTCTCGCAGAAAACGAGTCAGTCGATCCTCCGCCGTTTGCCTCTGCGCCCGATCCATGGATTGCCGAGTTGAACGGTCCCTTTACTGTAGAAGCGCGAAGCGTGCTTGAATCCCAGGGCGAGACTGTGTGCGAGCCGTTGCTATCTCATTGGGACGCTCTGT
>JAFARV010001004.1 GCA_019245255.1 Acidobacteriaceae bacterium
CAATCCCGTATCCCCATTCCTCTCGACGCGTCTCGCAATCGCCATTATCGGCTCCTTCCATCCGAAGGATCACTACGGTCAGATGGTCGAGTACCTGCGGATGAACAGTATCGTCCCGCCTGCAAGCCGCCCGCGGCCACAACAACAACAGTCCTCGCAACCCAAACCTCAAAAATGAAGGCAGGTTTGCAGCAGCTGCCCACATGGTGAGAGGTTTCCCTGTTCGGTAGTCCTGATTCTCCATTTCAGGCTGAGCCAAGACAGTACCACCTCCTAAGCTCAAATATCGAGCAGAATCATGTTCTGACAAAGATAAACGAAATCCTGATAGACCCGTTTCGGTTGTTGAGGCTACCCTCTCCACATATTTCTTCAGTGCCAGGTCTTTCGGCTCACACAGGCCGCTCATCAGCGCGGAATGATCCGACTCCAAGGCGCTGCGTGGCTTAGAAAGGAGCACTATCGTGAGAACATCAATCGCGATAGCAGGCGCGATGATTCTCCTTGCCTCTATCCCAACTAACGCACAGGATCTTGCAAGCATCATCGGCACGATTACCGACCAGTCCGGTGCAGTGATCCCCGCTGTTACAGTCACAGTCTCCAATCCGGACAAAGGATTCATTAGAAAATTTACGTCGGATTCGGTAGGTGAATACGCTGCTGCCCGTGTGCCGATCGGTAACTACCTTATTGAGGCGGAGAAGCCCGGCTTTCGGAAACTCTTGCGGAGTGGCATCACCTTGCAGGTAGGACAGACGCTGCGCGTAAACCTGCAGCTCGATATAGGCTCGCCGGTCCAGGAAATGGTCGTAGCCGGGAATGCGCCCCGCGTGGACACCGAATCGGGAGCGATTTCAGATGTTGTTACGGGCGCGCAGGTCAGCCAGCTCAACCTGAACGCCAGGAATTTCGCCAACCTGGCGACGCTTGTTCCTGGCGCGGCAACGTTGGGATCCGGGTTTGATTCCTCGAGTGTAGGGGTGTTGGCGAACGCGGCGATCGCGTTCAATGGCCTGCCCGTCAATATCCAGAACTGGGAGGTCGATGGCACCAATAACATCGATCAAGGCTCCGGCAGCGGGTCGATCATGACCTACCCAAGCGTGGATTCCATCGCCGAATTCCGGGTCTCGACTTCCAATTACAGCGCAGAATATGGCAAATCCGGAGGTGCCAACATCGAGGTCGTGACGAAATCCGGCACCAAGGACTTTCATGGCGACCTGTTCGAGTTTGTCCGTAATGACGTTTTCGATGCTAATGACTGGTTCATCAACCGCGCCATCACTTCAGATGGCAGTGCGGCTCCTAAAACTCCACTGAAGAGGAATAACTGGGGATTTACCTTGGGCGGTCCGGTGTTTATTCCCGGCCATTACAACGCACAACGTAACAAGACGTTCTTCTTCGTCTCCGAAGAGTGGCGTGAAAACCGCGAGGGAACCGTCATCAATTCCCAGGTGCCAACGCTCCGGATGAGGCAAGGCGATTTCAGCGAATGCGATGCCAACTCATCTGCTTACAATCCCATCGTGGCGTCGGGCTGCGTGGTCCCCACCAATCCGGCGACTGGCGCACCTTTCCCGAACGATATCGTTCCTATTGACCCCTCAGCCGGCGCCTTGCTGAATGCCCTGGTGCCATTACCAAACAACGGTGTCGATTTCTATACTGCCGCGCCGAGTCTTCCAACTTCATTCAGAGAAGACATGTTCAGGATCGACCATAACATCACCGATAACATTCGCGCGTTCTTCCGCTATACCCAGGATGCTTTTGAAGCTGATTTCGTGCCGACACTCTGGTCATCAGCGAACTTTGGAACCGTGAAATCAAAGTGGACGAGTCCGGCAAAATCGGCCGTATTCCACCTGACGGAAAGCATCCGGCCCGACCTTCTCAATGAATTTGTCGCAAGCTTTTCCGCGGACGTCAATACTGTCAATAACTACACCGGATTCGACTCCCCCGCCGGGTCCATTAATAAGCCAAGTGATTTTTCGATGAAGACGATCTTCCCGGCCAACCAGAGCCAGCCGAAACTTCCAGGCATCGCTCTCAGCGGCGGCGTACCGTTTCCTTTTGCCGAATCAACCGGCTTCGAGTTTTTTTTCTGGGATCCGCAGCCTGCTATAAAGGACAACTTGATCTGGACGCACGGCCGGCACACGTTCAAGACTGGTGTTTTTCTGCTGTATAACCACATCAACACGACGACAAATATTGGTTTGAACACGCAAGGGTCTCTTTCTTTCGGCACAGGCTATAACTCCACCATCAGCACCGGAAACGCGCTAGCTGATATGTATCTGGGGAACATCGCCCAATATCAGGAGTACGGGAGAGTCTTCAATGGAAACCTTCTGGGGGGTCCAGCTCTGGGACATTGGCGTCAGTGGGACTTTGAACCCTACGTGCAAGACGATTGGCGCATTACTCCTCATCTCACCTTGAATCTCGGTTTGCGCTACTCCTGGTTGACCGCTTTTCACGACACTGAAAATCCGACCAATGATTCTCTTTTTGTACCTTCGCTTTATAATCCGTCCAAGGAAGCACAACTCGATTCGAACGGCAACCTGATTCCGGGTACCGGGGCGAATTACTTGAACTATGGCAATGGATTAGTCCAATGCGGTTCGGGAGGAATCCCCGCGGGTTGTTACAAGCCGTTTCGAGGAACTTTCTCGCCGCGCTTTGGCTTTTCTTGGGATCCCTTCGGGAATGGTACTACCGCCATTCGGGGAGGTTACGCTTTAACCTGGGATAGCGGCAATCCGCTGCATAATGGAGCCGGCTTCAATGGAAACCCGCCAACGGCCACTAACTTACTCGCCTACAATGTCCAGGGCTATCAAAACATCGCATCTGGACCGCTCGGGCCGGCTACCTTCTCTAATGTCAGCCTGACTAAATGGCAGGAGATCCACCAATTTAATTTCGGCATTCAGCATCAATTTCGAGGCACTAACATCCTTAGCGTAAGCTATGTCGGCACGCTCGGACGTCATCTGCAACAAAACATCAATATTGATCAAGTGCCAATCGGAGTCGGCATCGAGAATGCACCCGCGCTTGCGGGCGCGCCGAATTGTGATGCGCGAGGAAACTGCGATGTGCAAACCATTCTGATGAACAATCAGGAGCCATCGGTTTTCTTCGTCCCGTACCGTGGCTATGCTGCCATAAATCAACGGCAGATGACGGGTAATTCGAATTACAATTCGCTGCAGGCGAATTTCCGGCACGCCTTTGGCTGGGGGTTATCCTTTCAGGCTGCATACACCTGGTCACACGAACTCGACAACATGTTCCAAGGCGGCGGCTCCAATTCAGGAGGTACGAACGGAATCGACGATCAGGACCTGCATCGCTGGTATGGCACTGGAGGCCTGAATCAGGCACAAATCCTGATCCTGAACTACGTTTATAACCTTCCGTTCTTTAAAAGGGCATCCAATCCCATCGTTCGCAATGCGCTTGGAGGCTGGGAGATCAGCGGCATCAGCAGTTTCATGACCGGAACCCCGCTCGCGGTCACGTGTGGCATCAACGGCCTGTCTACCGGAATTGGTGGGCCGACCGGCTGCAATTCTCTTGGCCCGCTTGGTATCAAGAAGAGTACTGTTGACGATCCACAGTTCGGTCCCACACCGACGTGGTTTGATCCGAGCCTGCTGGGGCAAGTGACCGTGCCTCAGCTTCGCGCCGACAACCAGCCAGGAATGTTTGGTTATATGGGCAAATACGCTTTGACCGGGCCTGGCCGAAATAACTGGGATCTGGCTCTTATGAAGAACATCCAGATGCCATGGTTTGGTAGCGAGCGCTCCTCGCTGCAGTTTCGCGCCGAGAGCTATAACACGTTCAACCACCCGCAGTGGAGCGGCATCAATCTCTCTTGCAGCAGCACAACGGCGCCGGGCGCTCCCTGTGACGGAGATCAGAACATCGGCAACGGCGAGGTCAGCAGTGCGGCAAGGCCGCGGATTTTGCAATTCGGACTGAAATTCATCTTTTGACCGGCGATCTTGCTGAGTTATCCTGCGGCGCGCCGGAACCCTCCCAAGCGAGTATCATTACTGGATACGGAGAGAGGCGCGTTATCCCAGCAGAAACCAGCGTAACGTGGCAGAGCGTTGACTCCTTCGTTGACCGTCAAATCACGGCTGAGAGATTCCACGTCTGGCCATTCGTCAACGCGTATCCCGTGGACGTACGCTTTCTAATACTGGATCGCCGCTACGACGTTCCCATGCACAGGCCGGATCACCTCGAAGTGGTGATCTTCGAGTCGGGCGAGCTCGGTTACGAAGTCGAAGACCGCACCTGCACAGTGCATAAGAACGACATCATAGTGGTAGGAGACCGCATCCGGCATCGATGCCTGCCGCTCGGGGTTGCGCAGTGCGAGGCGAGGTCGGTCGTGCTCTCGTTTCTTCCGAACTTGATCCACTCCGGCGTTCCACTCAGTGATGATCTGCAATATTTGCTGCCCTTCACTTTGCCGGGCTCTTTTGTGAATGTGATTCCAGCGGGCACAGGAATATCGCGCGAGGTGTTCGATTTTATCGAGCGCATCCGCGCCGAGTTGCCAGGAGATTCAGAACGTTCGCGCCTGGCCATCAAGACCTACCTGAAGATGATCATGCTCGCGCTCGTGAACTACTACGCCGAGCGGGGAGCGACGCGCAAAGCTCTGGATGAACAGCAGAACCGCGTGAAGCGCATTGCGCCGGTATTGGAGCATATCGGGCAGCACTACTGCGAGCCGATCCGGGTGAATGATGCATCCCGGCTCTGCGCTATGAGCAATTGTTGTTTCTTGCAGTTGTTCAAGAATGTGACTGGTCAGTCATTTGTGGCTTATCTGAACCGTTTCCGCGTGAACCGGGCGCAGGACTTGCTGGAAACAACCGACCGGACCCTTTCCGATATCAGCCTGGAGACCGGATTCTGCAGTCAGAGCTATTTCGGCATGATGTTCCGGCGCATCACGGGAACAACGCCGCTCCAGTACCGGCTTACTCAAAAGCGCTCTTGTGCCGGTTGCAAGTCGGCATAAAAAACTTCAAGCTTGGCCTCTCAGCTATGTACAGCGGCTCGCTCAGTCATCATGTGTCCGGCGCGTTGTTGATCCACTTCCTCCTGAATGAAAGCCACAGTTTCAGCCGCGATATCTAGCATCTGTCGGAACTCATCATGCGGCGTGGTCAGCGGCGGCTTGAATTTGAGCACGTTTACTCCAGTGCCGCCAAATTGAGTGATCAGCCCGCGATCCAATGCGAACTCCCAGGCTTTACGGCAAGCGCGAGTGGCTGGAGCCTTGGTTTCCCGATCCTCGACGAAATCGACACCGATGAACAAGCCAGGGCCCCGCACATCACCAATCACCTCAAAACGCCGGGCGAGTTGACGGAACCATTCTGTCGCCTCGGCTCCCAGAATCTGCGCTTGCTCGACCAGGTTCTCTCTCTCGATGATGTCCAGAACCGCCAGGCCTGCGGCCGCCGCTGTCGGCTGATTCATGAATGTCAACATATGCCATGGTTCTGATTCGAGGCCCTCTGGAATCAGATCCGCCCGCGTGGTGAAGGTTCCGATTGGAAAACCCCCGCCCAAACCTTTGCCGGCGACCAGAATATCGGGGCGGACATCGAACAGGTCACAAGCCCACATTGCGCCGCAGCGGCCCAACCCGGTCTGAATCTCATCCACTATCAGAAGCACACCCCGCTCGCGGCACACGCGCTGAATTCCGTCGTAATACTCAGCCGGAAACAGAGTGTGCCCGTTTGGCCCCTGTACGATCTCCATCAGGAACGCTGCGACCTGACCGGAACTGGCGCCATCCAGATCCGCTTCCAAGGCCCGGACTGCCGCCTTCCAGATCTCCGGACCATCGCCCAGAGGCGAGCGATAACGGTCAGCCGAAGGAATCTGCCGGAACCCTGGCCAGCGCGCCGCGCCAGGGAGCCATTTGCGCAAGGCCGGCATACCTGTCAGTCCCATTGTGGCGAGCGACATGCCGTGATAGGCGCCAGTCAGCGAAAGCACTTCTGGGCGGCCCGTAACGCGGATCGCAAACTTGATCGCTGCCTCTATGGCTTCGCCGCCTCCCGTGCATATGAAAGTCTTCGTCAGTCCCGCAGGCATAATCGTCGCCAGCCTATGGCAAAACTCGATCACGGCCACGCTCTCATGAAGAATATTCGTTGAAGGTAATGTCGCCATCTGGCGCGCCACTGCGGTAGCGACTTCGGGTCGTGCGTGACCCACCATCGCTGGTCCAGCAGATCCGGACATGCTGTCCAGATAGGCATTCCCGTGAATGTCCCACAAACGGGATCCCTCGGCGCGCTCGAAAATCAGAGACTTTTCTCTCTTAACAGCATGCAGCACGTAGTCGTTTGACAGGCGCTCGAAATCTCTGGTCACCCTGGCCTCCGTTGGTGAGCTGAACTGACGAATCTGTTCTAACGCGATTGCCGGGTCGACATCTATCAAAAAAGCAGAAATTTCTGTCGTACTGCGGTTTTGCGCCGCAGACGTTCCCGCCAAATTCAGACCGGAAGTTGATAGACTTCCGGCCCGGGCTCGAAATACCGTGGAAACGATGATCAGAACTCTACGCTCCTGCTTGGCAGGCGCCTTGGGCTGTGCGGTTCTCGCGTCTGGTGCCAGCCGCTATCCCCTCCGTATCGGGCTCGATCACCGGCATTTAGTGGACCAGAGCGGTACACCGTTCCTGGTAACAGGCGATGCGCCCTGGTCTCTCATTTCGGGACTGACCAACGAAGAAGCAGAACTGTACCTCGAACGCCGGCATGCGCAGGGGTTCAACTCCATCATTGTCAACCTCATTGAACACAAGTTCCGGGGACCCGTCAATCGCTACGGCCAGGGACCGTTCACGACTCCGGGAGATTTTTCCACCCCCAATGACAAGTACTTCGAACACGCTGACTGGGTGATTCGCAAAGCCTCGGAGAAAGGCATCCAGGTCTTTCTCGCGCCTATCTATCTGGGTTATATCGGCACCGATGAAGGTTGGATTCAAGAGGCGTTGGCCAATGGACCGGCTAAGTGCCGCGCCTGGGGCCGCTATGTAGGAAGGCGCTACCGCGACTTCGACAACATTGTTTGGCTGATCGGAGGTGATCGCAATCCCGCAAATGCTCGCGAGGATGTGGACGCCGTAGTCGCCGGAATCAAAGAGTTCGACAACCGGCACTTGTTTACTGCGCACTGCCATCCTGAGAATTCCGCTCTTGACCAATTCAAGGACGACGGCTGGTTAGAACTGAATGATACCTACACCTATAGCATTGTGCATCGCATGCTGATGAGGGATTACGACCGCTCGCCGCCCATGCCGTTTACGCTAACGGAATCGACGTATGAAGGTGAGCACAACGCTTCTGCAGTGCAGATCCGCAGGCAAGCCTATTGGGCGATACTGTGCGGCGCAACCGGCCAGTTCATGGGAAACCGCCCCGTGTGGCTCTTCGACCCCGGCTGGCAAGCCGCGCTGGAGTCGACCGGCGCACAGGACATGAGCCGGGTCCAAGCACTATTCACATCCCGCCATTGGTACGAGTTAATCCCCGATCAAAAGCACGAAGTAGTCGTCGACGGTCTTGGCGAGTTCAACGGGCTCGATTATCTCGCCGCAGCTCGAACCCCCGACGGTGGAACGGCTGTTGCTTATCTGCCGGCTGCCCGGTCCTTCACAGTGGATATGACAAAGATATCCGGGCCGGCGTCCAAAGCCTGGTGGTTTAACCCGAGGACGGGCAAATCGGAATCGGCCGGGCAGTTTCCAACCACCGGTAAGAAGCAGTTTGCGCCTCCGGGCGACGGAGACTGGGTTCTGGTATTGGACGATGCATCCCTCAACCTGCCCGCCCCAGGGACGATGCGCTAACAGCTAACAGCTAACAGCTAACAGCTACAACCTACTCATACCGCAACGCGCGACTCGGCTCGATGCGCGAGGCCTTTCGCGCCGGAATGAATGCCGCAAGCATGGTCACCGCTACTAGCGCGGGCAAAATCAACAGATAAGCCGCAAAATCGATGCGCGTGCTTTCGAATATCGCCTGCAGGCCCTTTTCCGCCGCCGCTGCCAGTACCAGACCGATGCCGACGCCCACCGCAACCAGCCGCAAAGCCTGCCGCAACACCATTCCGAGAACGTCCTTCGTGTCAGCCCCCACTGCCATGCGAATCCCGATCTCACGCGTCCTCCGGCCGGTGGCATACGTCATCAGCCCGTAGAGACCCGCCAGCGTGAGCGCCAATCCGGCCAGACCCATCGCACTGACCGTCTGGAGAATCATCACAGGCGCCCGGACAATTCTCTTTTGATAGAAATCCTCGGCCGTCCGCACGCCGAAAACCGGCTGCCCCGCGTCGATGCTGCGCACCACGTTGCGAACGGGCTCGATCAACTGCGTCGGCGGCCCCTGCGACTCAACCAGCAGCGTCATTTTGCTTCGCGGGTGCTGCGTCCAGGGAAGATAGACGAACTGTGTCGGCGGCTCGCCAATCCACTCATACTTTGCCGTTTTCGTGATGCCAACGATCTGAACCGCCGGACCCTGAGCGTTGTCCAGGCGAAATCGCTTTCCGAGCGCATCTGTATTCGGCCAGTATTTCTGTGCGAACTCCTCGTTCACGACCGCCACTTTCGGCGCAGTCGCAGTATCGGTCTGGCGGAACCCGCGGCCTCGGATTAGCTGCACGCCCAACGTATCGAAATAACCATCGCCCGCCACATTCATGTCCACCGGAAACGTTTCCCTGCCTGGCGGCATGCGAAAACCCTCCGGACTGATGCTTACGTCGTCCGTATCGTTCGACATCGGAAGCTCGCCCGTGAGCGCCGCCGATTTTACCCCTGGCAGCACCCGGACTCGCCGGATAAGCTCTTTATAGAACCGCTCTGTTTGCGCTTCGTTCGTGTGCGCAAGCTGAGGATCGAAGGCCATGGTGAGCAGATGATCCGTGCGAAATCCCGGACCGTCGCGCCATTTCTCTCGAAAGGTTCCTGCCATCTCAACAGCTGCCGTCAAAAGGGCGAGCGATGCCGCGATCTGACAGATCACCAGCGCATTG
>JAFARV010000207.1 GCA_019245255.1 Acidobacteriaceae bacterium
ATCCCCATCGGTTCGGTGCTCCGGCGCAGGCAAGTCGAATGCCGGCTGTGGTCCTGTACGGATTTCGTTGACGGGCGTCCAGTCGTACTCACCTTCGGTGTGCGTGAGCAGGATGTTTTCGTTTGCATCGCGGAGCTCGAATGTGCACTTGCCGGCGGACGCGACCTCTCGTTTCCAGGTGGTCTCCGGTTTCAGGCTCTCTTTCCCGCTTGCCAAAACGCGATCGCCACAAGCAATGCGGATTTGAGCATTCGGGATCGCGTGGTTCACATTCAACACAGCAGCTACGTTATTCCCATTGCGGCTCAGATTCACTACGCCGTTGAGATTCGCGCGCGCAATGCCACCGGTGTCACGGACCGGCATCCAGTACTCGCTGAACTGAATCGTTGTGCGCGGTTGCAGGAAGGCGTAAGTCTCCTGGTTTCGGAACAGACCGCCCTGGATCTCAACGTAGGCGCTGTTGTTATCCGAGAGCGTCCGGCGCCAGTCGAGCCCATCGGCATCGACGCCCCATGACCAGATCTTTTTGGCTGGAAGCTCCGAATACTCGGCGTAGTGGACAGTTCCGGTATTGCTATGCGGGTTCCACACGCCCATGAAGGGTTCGCGGCTTCCATGAACGAAGAGGGAGACTGGTCCGTCTGTCTGATTGCGAATGATGCTCAAATCCTTGCCGGAGGGGTCGACAGGCCAGGACTGTACTTCAGTGAAACCATGGCTGGCCGCGTAGCGCATGGGGTATTCAATTTTCGAGTCGTCCCACACCTGAACAGCCGCATTGTTCCACCAGTAGAATCGGTGCCGCACATCGCTCCGGTTACTCAGAACTACTTTTTCCTCGAGCACCATTGAAGCAGGGCGGAGTGTCAGTTCGACCGACCACTCCATTCCATACACAAGATCAACGTTGCCGACCGTCACGGAAGCGCTGCCGTCAGTGTGCCTAGCAAAGCCGGAGTTCACAGGCGACATCGACATCCAGTTGTGTGAGACCGGGAAGTTGAACTCGATTCCGAAAGCGGCCCACGCTCCGCGCATCCCGATCTGTGCCTTTTTGATGGTCGGATTTGCATAGAACATCGGCTGGCCACTTACCTTGTCGATGCAAGTGTAGAGGTGGCCTCCAATGTCCGGCAGAACAGAGCATTTCAGGTATTCGTTCTCGAGGAAAACCGCTCGCCACGCTTCGTTCTTCTTTTGGTCCGTGATGGTTTCACGAAGAGTGTATGGGTAATTGAAACGGTTCGTGGCGAACAGGTCGAATGGCGGATTCGGATTGGGTGCGCCTTCCTGATAAGTAGGCAGGGTGAGCGTTGCTTGCCACACGCGTACATCGGCTGCAGCGGCCAGCGCTGCGAAGGCCAATAAAAGCGCGACGGGCCTCATAGCTTCAAAAGCCGCTCGGCGTTTTCGCTATAGACCTTTTTCAGAACTGTGTCGGCCAATCCGATGCCGTAAATACGCCACCGCCCTTGCGGCGGGATGTTTGATGGCGCGTAATCGAAATACTCGTCATCGGTTTCAAGGAACCGATAGTAGATCTCGTACAACCGATCACAGTACAACTGCTGCGGGAATTCATCCCCGTGCGGTGTGGCGTCGGTACCGAACAGAATGCGGTCCTGATACTTGTCGAAGAACTTTCGCGCTGTCCTGGGCTGGCGGCCCAGTTCGCCAATGCGTGCGGCGATGTCCACAGTCATATTCGGGAAACGGTCGAGGCATTCGGAGACGTTGCCAAGATCTTCAGCGAAATTGCCGACATGCAGCACAAGAAACTGTGTTTTCGGATGACGCGTGATTACGCGGTTGCGGGCTTCGAGCAGTTCGGCGTTCGAGGGAAAATCTCTTCCATAGAACGACCAATCGGGATGATTGTGCAGTTCTTCATAGCGCTCGTTGAAACGGTCTATCGGCTGGAAGAACGCGATCGGGTCCGAGACATGAATGGCAACCGGAATCCCGAGCTGGCCGCAAGTGTCCCACATGGGGTCGAAACGGCGATCATCCACTTTGACCAGCGCGCCTGAGGTGATGTTCTCGCGCAGGCACAGGCCAAGTGTCTTCAGTATCTTCAATCCGCGCGCGCCATCGCGATGAGCTTGTTCGATTTCATGTGCCTGCAAACGAGGATAATCGGCCTCCAGGAAGCGAGCGTACGACGGTTCCGTAAACGAAAAAAACCGGTTCGGGTGTGCGCGATCGAAACGTTGAACGGATGCGCGCAGCCCGTCATCATAGCCGCCGGTCAGATTCACCATGGCCCGGATATTTTTCCCGTCCATGACTTCGAGGAGTTCCTCAGGACTGGCAAGGAACTGCCGCTCCGCCGCAAGCTCGATGCCGTTCTCACTGTGCGTTGACCATGAGAGATGGGTGTGGATATCGATCACCGGATAACGCGGCCGCGGAACATGAGTCTCAGGCACGCGTAACATGCTTTTCGGCTCGTAGCTGGTGATCGGGAGAGGGCTATCGTTGGCGACGGGTGCGGAAAGTGGCATCGAAGAACCGGCACGCGGGCCGGCCGCCCCAAAGGCAGTCAAAGAAACGGTCGATGCCGCTGCCTGAAACAACTGCCGACGCGTGTTCATATGTCTAGTAGCGTTCACGAACGCAGCTCGCCTACACCGTGAAGGCGAAAGCTCTCAACTACTCTGCTGATTATGCCGTTTTCGGACGGTGAATCCGGCCGCAAGCCTTCGCGCAGAGAGCGGAAAAGCCCGAGAAGCTGGCCGCAGACTACATACGCGGTCGACGCGTTTTCGTCACCCAACTGTGCAAGATGTGCGCACTCGATCGGGATGTTATCCCGGCTTGCGACGAGACCGGCAGGAACATTTTCCCCGATGATGACCTTCGCTAATCCAAGCTGTTTGCGGTTTAATTCATCGATCAGATCGAGTTCGTACGCGCGCGCGACCGGATTCGACGACAGAAAGCAAACAACCAGAGTTTGGTCGTTAACGAAGCTCATAGGGCCATGGCGCAAGCCAAGGTATGTTTCTGCCATGGTGCTCACCCGTCCTGCCGTCATTTCGAGCATCTTCAGCGCACATTCCCTGGCTGCTCCGAAATTGTCAGCCGTCCCAAGATAGACAACCCGGGTGAATGCCAACGACCCCAGCTCCTCAAACCGCGCAATATGGCCGGAGAGCAAGTAATTGACAGTATCGCTGCAGCGGTCGCAGATCCGGCTATAGGTATCGAGATCACCCAGGTAGCCGAGACCCCGCGCAGCCGTAGCCAATGCGGTGAAGCTGCTGGTCATTACAAGGCTTCGGTCATTGGTTCGCGGATCGAGGGTGAGAATCGAGACGCGCGGATCGTCCTGAAAGTCGGTTGACAGCGCACCATTGGGGTTGCACGTAATCACCAGATGCCGAACCTCCGGTTCCTGGTCGAGCACCAGCCGCAACGCCGCCGTACTCTCCGGACTGTCTCCCGATCTGGCGATCGAAATCATCAGGGCCGGGCGGAGCGGCGGCACAACCGCAGCGCCATTGGTCAGGATCGACCCTCCTGGAACTACCTCGACCGGAACACCGAGCCGCGATTGCAGCGCATTGCGAACAGAATCGCCGACGTACTCCGAACTTCCCGAACCGGTCAGGACAACGAGACGCGCGTCGGATATCAACCGATTCAGTCCCGGCGTCCGAGCGAGCACCGGCACAGTTGCACGAATGGTCGCAGGCTGCTGCCGGATCTCGCGCAGAGTATGAACATATCCGGCACGATCCTGCTCCGCTTCCGAGCGGTTCAGCCAGCCGGATGCCTGCAGGGGCCCAGGTGTATGAATCAAATCCAGAGGTTGCAATCGGTCTCCTCGATAGAAATGAAAAGAAAATTATAGCAAGTAATCGAAAGCTTGTGAATCCCAAATCGTGCCGTTCGAAAATTTCGTACGCGCTTTGTGCGCTTCAGGATACATCGGTTGCGCGCGGTCGAGCGGCACCGTGCTGCCGGACGCGTCAACAAAGCGCCCGATACGCACTTCTCGTACATTCAGTTGCGAAACTAGCTCCGGTAAGTCGGTGTGCCGCAGAATGTCCGGAAGGAAGTTCGCAAACGGGTGCGTGTAGTCTTCGCTCTCCGCTATATTTCGCCAGCTCACGAGATGCTCAGAAAGGTGCAGGACGGTAACCTCTTTTGAAAGTGCGGCTGCGCAGACCGCCGGGACGGTGAAATGCCCTCTGGCTGCGAGCACCAGTTGACCCGCCGGCTGAAATTGTTTCGCCGCGGCAGCGGCAGTTACGAGAAGGTCCTCTACGCGCTGCCCGAGCAGCGGCCTGCCGAACACCAACGAACTCCAGGCGTAGCTGTCTTCGGTCTGATGGTTTTTGGCATATTGCGGCTGGCCGGGCGGATAGCCGGGTTCCGCATCGCCCGTACCGCGCAGATCGGGCGCGCATACGACCGCCCGGTCCATCAATGATTGCGGGAGACCTCCCTCCTGCCAGTCCCGGTCGCGTCCCTGTGGATCAAGAAGGACAATCAGGTGCTGCACCGGCCGCCTCGGCACAAAAACCCATAAAGGCACCCAAACGTCTTCCGAGGAACGGACCTCTGCGGTCAGAATCGTTCCACTCCTGGTAGGCGACCGCGAGAGTATCTGCAGGCGGGCTTCGGACACGAGGCTGACGCCAAGCAGTCGCGCCAGGTCAGGCCGATCTGCGGGCGTGCGAATCGCGGCAGCACGCTGCACCGCCATCTGAAAGGCTGTCGGACCCAAGAACCCGCGCAAAACGGGCCCGGGATTTAGCGGACCGCGCAAAGGATTGGGGGGTTCCTTTCCTGTCTCGCGGCGCGCATCCGGGCCCTTTGCGCTCTTCAGGTCTCGATGCACGCTTCCCCTGGGCGTGCACCACAGGTCACGAGCAGCTTCGGGAGATACAGGCGGTTCTTCGGTGATTTCGGCGGCGCCGGGCAGAAATCGCTTCAGCAGCCAGCGATATGTGTCGAGGCGCAGTTCATAAGAGAAAGCGTGGGGAAGGGCGGTCTCAAGGTGCTGAATGTTCTCGCCGTGCCCGAGTTGGGTATATGCGCGCTGAAGCCTCGCTTGCTCTTCGTCTCCGCTACTGTTGTAATTCGGCGAATATGTATCGCCGCTATCTTTTGTAGTCGTCAGGATCAGAAGCGGCTTGGGGGCCAGGGGCCAAAGAAGATCCCACCGGTCAAACCCGGCGGGCGCACCGAAAAGGAAATTCTGCTCGGCGTCATCCACCGCCCCCGGTGGAATGAATGCTCGCGAGACGACGTTTTCGGTGTTGCCGGACGATACCACAGCCCCCGCGAGGCGATCATCCACAGCCGCCAGCATCATGCTGAGCGTTGCGCCTCCGGACTGACCTGCCGCGATCAGCCGGCTCGAGTCTACGAGCGGATGTGAGGCCAGCACATCCAGGCTGCGAATGGCATCCGAGACCTGCAGACGCGTCATCGTCTCGCCCGTAAGGATGAGTTGCTGCCCGGGAATCGTGTGCTCCAAGTCCGCGACAACGAAGCGCGAAAGCCCGTCCGGGCCCGGATAACCAGTGCGCTCGCCTTGCCCGATCGGGTCGAAGGTCAGGACGACAAACCCGAGCTGCGCCAGAGCCTGGCAGCAACGTTGATAGGTATCGGCCGCCTTACCTGCTTTGCTGTGACCGCACTGGAAGAGAACTCCGGGGAGGCGACCGGATGCGTTTTCCGGGATGTACAGATTTGCAGGAATCCAGTCTCCGGGCCGGCCTTCATAGGTAAGTTTCTCGAAACGGTAGCGGTGGCGAAGAAGCTGGCGGGTCGTACGCACGCTCGGCCGCGCCAGAGTCTCAGGTTCGCCTCCGATCAGCTTCCAAAAAGTAGCCCGGGCCCATTGCTGCCGCTCCCTGATATCGGCCGCTGTCTGGACGGCGTCGAGCGCTTTCGAACGTCTAGCATAGGCTTCCGCTGCCCACCGCTGCAGCGTGTCAGGCAAGCATTGGTCATAGCGCCGGTATACGAGGCGCGATTCAGGCTCTACGGTGGCCGCCAAGGGTACTGAGAGCGCCATGCCTTTCAACAGTTCGCGCCGGGTCATTCGTTAATCCGCAAATAAGATTTGCGTGTTTCCGTTTCTTTCTATATCCTTCGATTGTCTACTATGTATCACGCCTTGACGGCGACGAAAAGCCGCTGGACCGCAAAACAGGTTCGCTGGAGCATAGCCGCGGTCCTGTTTTTGTCAACCGTGATCAATTACATCGACCGTCAGAGTGTAGCCGTGCTCGGACCATTCCTGCAGCGCGATTTTCGCTGGACTCACCAGGATTTTGCATATTTGATCGTTTCGTTCCGGATCGCGTACGCCGTAGGGCAGACGTTTTGCGGGCGCCTGGTCGACAAGCTTGGGACACGGCGAGCTCTCTCGCTGAGCGTCGCGTGGTATTCGCTCTCAGCTTTGCTTTCGCCTCTCGCGCGCGGCTTGGGCAGTCTTTGCGTTTTTCGTTTCCTGCTGGGCACGGGGGAATCTGCCAATTGGCCCGCCGCAACAAAGGCCGTATCGGAGTGGTTTCCGAAACAGGAGCGCGGCTGGGCGGTCGCACTGTTCGACAGTGGATCCTCTGTCGGTGCGGCGATAGCGCCCTTTTTCGTTCTCGGGCTATACAAAGCCTTTGGCAGCTGGCGTCCGGCGCTCGCCATACCGGGATTGCTCGGTTTTGCCTGGTTGATTGCGTGGAGAGCGATCTATCGTAAACCGGAGGAACATCCGTGGCTTCAGCCGGAGGACCGCCAGCCTATTCGCGAGGAGCGCGCGACAGTCCACAGTGCCCGATGGTCCGAGCTTTTGCGCATACCGGCGACATGGGGCATTATCCTCGGCCGTTCACTCACGGATCCCGTATGGTTTTTCATCTCCGATTGGTTCGCGATCTATCTTGCGTCCAAGCACTTCAATCTCGAACAGGGAATTCTCGGCTTTTGGATTCCGTTCGTAGCTGCCGACATCGGCAACTTCGCAGGCGGCGGCGTGTCCAGTTTGCTTGTGCGTCGAGGCTGGAATGTGATTGCGGCGCGCAAAGCAGTGATTGTCGTTTGCGGGCTCGGCATGACACTGTTGATTCCGGCTGTGTTTACAAATCAAATGTGGGTGATCGTTGCTCTGTTCAGCGTTTCCACATGCTCCTATGCAGCCTGGTCGACCATGGCGCTTACTCTTCCATCAGATATCTATCCCAGTGAGTCAGTTGCCTCGGTGAGCGGTTTGAGCGGAGGCGGTGCGGGCGTAGCAACAGTGATTTCGACCTTGTTGATTGGATGGGTGGCCGACCGCTATTCATTCGGGCCGGTGCTGACCATGGCAAGCGTTGTTCCGCTTGCCGCGACCTTGCTCGTACTGCTCTTAGTTCGAATGCCAGGGAATCAACACACATGAATCGTAGAGACTTCGTAAAAGCGACGGCACTGAGTGCTGCCTCTCCGGTTGCGCGCTCCGCCTTCGCATCTCCTTTATCGGGATGCACGCCCGCTGCACCACCGTTCGGGCCACCGCCGGCGCAGCGTCTCGACCAGGGGCCGTTTACCATCGATCAGGATGCGGGCTGGCAAACGGTTCTGTTCACAACGCCTTCTGAGAAGCCTATCCCAAACCCGGGACTTGGGCTGGTCGGGTACACGTGGGAGGAAAACGGACCATCGGTAGCGGCGCGTGAAGGCAGGGAGTCTCTTGAACAAAGCATTGAAAAAATGGCGTCGCTGCCATTCGTTGACGTCCTTTACATCCGCTGCGATTGGCGAAATGTGCAGAAGCAGGCCGGGCGGCTGGATCTCGATCCGGTGTGGCCGTTGACCTTCGATGCGGCCAAACGCCACGGTTTGCGAATTGCGTTTCGCATTCAGCTTTCAAACCCGGAGTTCGAACCGGAGCGCGTGGCGCTTCCCGATTTTGTTCGCGCACGCGTGCCGCTGGCGCCGATTGGCAAAAAGAAAAGACACGGCGGCATGGTCGAGTTTTCCGAGCCTCGTTACGACGCGCCGGCATTTCAGCAGGCGTTTTCGGAGCTCAACACACTGCTTGCCGAGAGATTCGATCGCGACCCACTGATGGAGTGGGTTGATCTGATGATGTACGGCTTCTGGGGTGAAGGCCATACCAGCGATCTGCCGAATCCATTCCCGGACCCGTTGACGGCGCGCAGGACGTTTGAACGGATGACAGCGCAACAGCTGGAAGCGTGGAAGCAAGTGCCGATCGCCGTGAATACGCAGCCCGATATCAGCGCGGTCGGGAACGCCGAGGTGCTCGATTTGTGTCTCCGCGCGGGCGCATGGATGCGGACCGACAGCATCCACGACGAAGAGCCGATTCAGATGGACCAGTTCTCAAATCGTCCCGCGTGGATCGCAGGCATCCTCGAAGACGGCGATCTTCGCCGGTACGATCTCGCCGAGGTGTCAGAAGGCCCGGGAGTAAATGCCATGGAGAATCGCATGCTTCACGTCCTGGACATCCGGGGGAACTACTGGGCGCTCTGGACGGAAGCCGATAATCTGCGCCGTTATTTCGAACGATATCCGCGCGGCTTCGAGCGTTTGCAAACCAGTCTCGGTTACCGCTTACGCCCGGCGTGGGTGTGGCAGCGCAAGCGATTCGACACGTTTGAGTTGATTGTTGGAGTCGCGAATCGGGGTGTGGCCGGCGTTCCCGGAACGCTTTGGCTGACACTCGAAAGTGCAGATGGAAAGGTGAGGTTACGAGGCGCTCTCGATTCGGGTCAGCCGCAGGCCGGTGGGTTACGTCAGGCGTCCTTTCTCTTGCCCGGCGGCTACAGCGGTCCGGTGCGGTTAGCAGCAGAACTCGAAGTTCGGCCGGGGAATGTGAGGCGTGTGCGCTGGGCGTGTGAACAACCGCTTGAAGCCGATGGTTCCATCACGATAGATGTGAAAGCGGCGGGCGACCCGGGCTGGAGAAAAGGGATTTGATGAACGCACTCGTGGCGCACGGCGGCGGACCGACATCCGTCATCAACGCGAGTCTGGCCGGTCTGGTGAATCGAGCTCGGGAGATGCGCAGCTTCAAGCATTTTTATGGGGCTCGTCTGGGCGTGAAAGGGATTCTCGCCGAGGACTGGGTGGATCTCTTGTCGTATGGTTTTGAAGCAATCGAAGCGGTCGGGCGCACGCCCGGATCAGCAATTGGTTCGAGCAGGCAAAAGCTGTCGGATGACGACTATGGAACGATATTGCACATCTTCGATCGTCATAACGTGCGCTGCTTCTTTTATACGGGAGGGAATGGCAGTATGGACACCGCGCTGCGGGTGGAGCAGTGCGCGCGTGCCCAGGGGTTCGAGCTCAAAGTGATTGGGATTCCGAAGACGATCGATAACGATCTCGAGATAACGGATCACACGCCCGGATACCCGTCGACGGCGCATTTCTTCGCAATTGCCGCGCGCGATGTCGGGGAAGATAACCGCTCGCTGCCATCGCCTGTCTGCGTTCTCGAAGTGCTCGGACGGAATGTCGGGTGGGTGGCCGCTGCTACAGCGCTGGCGCGCCATACGGATGCTGACGCGCCGCACTTGATTTACTTTCCGGAGCGGCCGCGTAGCCTGGACCAGATCGCGGCCGATGTCGATCGCGTCTACACGCGTCTCGGGCGTGTGGTCATCGCCGTCTGTGAAGGCCAAATGGACGAGAAGGGCCAGCCGTTTGGCGCCGATGTAGACCGCGCCGGCAGCACCGTCCACAGGCTCGCGTCGAATCTGGGCCATACTCTGGCGCGACGTATCTCGGAAACAGTTGGCATTCGCGCGCGATCAGAAAAGCCGGGGCTGTTCGGCCGCTGCTGCGGACCGCTCGCGAGCGAAGTCGATCGTTGCGAAGCCTACGCGTGTGGTCGTGCTGCCGCAGCGGCCGCTATCGATGGGGAATCCGGAGTGATGATTGCGATCCGCCGAGTGGACGAAACGCTGTACCGCAGCGAATATTTCCTAACGCCACTCACCGAAGTCGCGCGCCGGGAGCGCACGATGCCCGATGAATGGATTAACGAGCAAGGCAACGATGTCACGAGTCCGTTTCTCGAGTACCTTCGCCCGCTTGTCCCACAAGTGCACGCGTATCCGCGTTTATAGCTTTCCGGATGAACAGCGCGTACGCCGCGCCAATTGTCAACCAAATCAAGCCCGCTAGCTTTGCTTGCCACCTCAAGCTCGACCAGATGTAGATGCAAACCGCACAGCCGAGGACCGGCGGCACGATGTAGGTCCACGCGCGTTCGCCTTTTCGCACGACGTAGTGCAGAAACGCCGACGCATTCACACCCGTGAATGCCAGAAACGCTCCGAAATTGAGTAATTCTGCGCCAAGCTGATAGCTGATCAGAAGCGATCCTGCGAGAGCTACTGCCCCGCTGAACAGAACGTTGTAGCTGGGAACTTTGGTCTTTGCGTCAATGTGCGCGAAGAGACGCCGGGGCAGTGCGCCATCGCGTCCCATACCGAACAACAGCCGCGCCACTCCAAGTTGTGACCCCATTCCCGAACCGACCGTTGCCACCAGCAACATTCCATTCACCAGATGAAAGAGGAAACGGCCGCCCGCGCGCTGCGCGACAAAGCTGTAGGCCGTATCGATATCGGGAAAGTGCGCGAAGTCGGGCCAGACCAACTGTGCGACATAGACCTCGATGGCTGCAATCACGCCCGTGAGCAGACAGGTCGCAACGGTCGCCCGCAGAATGTCCCGTTGGGGATTGCGCGCCTCCTCTGAAAGCGTCGAGATACTGTCGAAACCAATGTAGGTCAGCGCCGCGATCGAAGTTCCTGTCGAAACCGCTGCGAGCGAAAAATGAGCCGGATCATAGATCGGAGTCAGCAAGGAAGGATGTGCGGCGGCCAGCAGGTAACGAACCATGACCGCAAGCATGTACGCCACAACGACCGACATCGAGATCGTCAAGAGCCGGTTCGTACGCGCTGACGCTTGAATGCCTCGCAAGTTGAGACCAGTGAACAGGAAGGCGAAAAAGACTGCCCAAACGATGTACGGTAAGGGAATGACGTTTGCCGCCGCCTTGCTGCACCAGATGGTGCAGATGAGCGGATTCAGAAGGTAGTCGAGCAGGATTCCCCAACCCACCAGGTAGCCGGCAAAGGGTCCGAACTCGCCGCGGACGTAGGCGTAAGCTGATCCGGCGCTCGGGTAAACGCGTGCCATCCGGCCGTAGCTGAACGCGGTAAGCAGCATCGCGATCATGGCCATTAACACCGCCGTCACGACGTGCCCGCGAGCCTCTTGAGAGACGACTCCGAAGAGGGGCATGGGCGCGGTCGGCTGGATGACGATGATCCCGAAGAAGACTAAATCCCAGAACGTCAGCGATCGGCGAAGAGGCATTTGGGCAGCCCTTGATTGTACCCTAGTTACTTTCTATTTTTTGCCGTTGCTTGCCTTGGTCTGCTGTTACACGAGAAGTACTTGCACCCCGCGGGCCCGCAGCGATTCGACGAATTCCGCTGGCGCGTGCTTATCGGTGACCAGGCGGTGAACGCGTTCAAATGGCCCGATTCTGGATACGCTGCGGCGTCCCAGTTTGCTTGAATCTGCAACCACCGTGACCTCCTTGGCTACGTTCACCATCAGGCAGTTCAGTTGGGCTTCGAGAACGTCCGGTGTCGACGGCCCTGTTTCCGCATCGAACCCGTCAACCGCGAGAAACAGGTGGTCTGCGTGCAACTCCCGGAGTGCCGATTCTGCCTGCGGGCCGACGAGCGAATGCGATATTGGCCGCAGCAATCCTCCGATGACGATCACCGATAAGCCGGGCGCATCGGCGAGATCGGTGGCGATGTTCAGCGCGTTTGTAATCACGGTGAGAGGTTGAGTTTTCAGCTCTTTTAACTGTGCCGCCACTTCAGCCGTGGTGCTTCCGGAATCGAGAATGATGGTTTCACCCGGCTTTACCAGGCGCGCCGCAGCGTGGCCGATGCGCAGTTTCTCCGGCCGATGCAGCATCGCCTTGAGACGAAGCGGAGTGTCCTGCGTTGCTTCCTGTCTCCTCACCGCACCACCGTGTGAGCGCAAGATCAATCCGTTCTGTGAAAGCGCATCCAGGTCCGCTCTGACAGTAACCACGGAAACAGCAAAGCGATTCGAGAGATCGGTAATCGTTACTTGTCCGTCTTTTTCGATCAGTTGCAGAATCTTGCGCCGGCGCTCCTCTCCGAGCAGCCGTGAGTTTTTCGGGTAAGCCATCAGCGTTCGCCTGTAAGTCTATTTATCCCATAGTGTTCCGCCGAAGAACGGAAATGCGTGCAGTTACTCGCGACTTCGCTTTGTCTTGCTTTCATTGGTATTTTATTGCAAGTCGCGGCAACGCAACCGCAGTTTAGGATGCGGCCGGTAAATCCACGCTCTTCGCGTGGCGCCACAAGCGTTCGAGGTCGTAGTAAGAACGTGCGGTTTGCGAGAAGATATGCACGATGAAGTCGCCGTAGTCCATCAGAATCCACTCGGAAGCCTCGTAGCCCTCTTGGCTGACAGGGAGCTCCCCGATTTCTTTCAGCTGTTTATGGATCTCGTCCGAGACGGCATGGCCCTGGCGCGGATTCGAAACGGTGCAGAGGATGAAGTAATCGGTGAACGACGTTACCTCCCTGAGGTCCAGCACCCGCAGATCTTCAGCCTTCTTGGATTCAGCCGCCCGCGCCGCTATCGCCCAGTTGGGCAGATCGGCCGAGGCAATCTCGGAGGAGGGAATAACAGCTCGATTGGTCAGAAGTTCCGAACGTTCTCCTGCCCGTAGGGTACTACACTGGGGGCGTATGCGTAAATCGCCAAAAAGGCGGCTGGGAGCACTGTTTTTTGGCCTCCTGACCGGTTTTTTGACCTTGACGGGCATCACACTAGCTGCCTCGGTGCCTGCCGATACTTCGGCGTATACGGCAGTCGCTGACAGCCTGGTGCAAAGGGCCGCGGCGGATGTGGATCGGGTCACTGCTCTGGTGGCTTCTGGCGTCATGGCAAGGGCTCAACTCGAGCAAGCGCAGGAACGCCAAGCCGACGCGCAGGATCAGGCGCTGCTTGCGCGAATTCTATATGCGAATACCCGCATTGAAGACATGAGTGACGAAGATGCTTCGAGCATGATCGAAGCCGCCAAGCGCAGGGTGGATCGTCAGGCGGGAGTGGTGGCACAGCGGCAAGATCTGCTCGTCAAGGGCATTCTTGCGAAGTCCGATCTCACCGCGGCCCAGGAGGAACTCGAGTCGCGCAAGGGCGTGTACGAGTTGGCGATCCAGCGCGTTCAGTTGTTGAACAATCTACGTCATATGGCCGCCGCCGAGGAGCAGTACCAACGTGACGCGCAGGCGGCCCTGGCTCGCAGCGTGATGATTCGCTTCGATGGCAGCGGCGCTTTCGATCCCGCAGACCTCAATAAGATCCGCGCGCGATACGAGAAACACTTTGGGGCTACGCTTCCCATTAGCGCTCTCGGGCAGACGCTTGTTCATCAGGCTATGGGTCTCGATCATCGCAATCGAGTCGATGTCGCGCTGAACCCGGACTCGGCCGAGGGCGTGTGGCTGCGCTCGTTGCTGCAGCATCTCAACATCCCGTACCTTGCGTTTCGGGCAGCAGTCCCTGGCGCGGCAACCGCGCCACACATCCACATTGGGACGGGCAGCAGTCGCCTGAAGATTGCGGCCTTGCCGCGCGATCACGCCTAACGTGCTTCCGCAAACCCTCACAGCCGGGCCCCGCACTCGGATTTTGATCGCCGCTGAACAAATCCAGCAGCGAGTCCGCGAATTGGCATCACAGATCGATGCTGATTATACGCAGGACCCTCTCTATGTGGTTTCCGTGTTAAAGGGAGCGTTTATCTTTGTTGCCGACCTATGCCGAGCCTTGAAGCGGCCCAATGTCCGTATCGAGTTCATGGCGATTTCCAGCTATGGAAGTGAAAAGACGACTTCCGGGCAGGTGAAGCTCACGCGTGACCTCGATGTAAACATCGAGGGTCAAAACGTTCTCATCGTGGAGGACATTGTTGACAGCGGCATCACACTCAACTACCTGACCCGCCTGTTGCGGCAGCGGCATCCGCGATCGCTCGAGATCGTCACATTACTTGACAAGCCTGAACGGCGCATTCAGCCGGTCTCCGTGAAGTACATCGGGTTTCAGATACCCGATGAGTTTGTGGTCGGCTACGGACTCGATTACGCGGAAGATTATCGCAACCTCTCGGATATTTGTGTGCTGTCGGAGGCAGGAATCCGCTAGAGCTACAGCGCCGGAACAGGTTTGGGTTTTGGCGGAGGCAACTCCTGGGCTTTGCACTGCGAACTGAAACCGTTTCTGCCGTGAGATCCGTCGCAGAAGGGTTTGTTCTCGGCCATTCCGCAGCGGCACAGCGAGATCATCGTGCGGCCGCTGAGCCCGTAGCAATTTCCTTCCGAATCGCAGATGGTGAAATCCCCTTCAATGCGAATCGGACCGTTGTTAACAATAGTTACTTTTGCTGCCATGAAACCCCGATGGTAGCAGAGCCCGGATGCTACCGAGCCCCGATTTAGTCAAGCAAAGTACGCAGGCGGGACTTCATTTCGCGTCCTGCGCGACGGTATCCACCTTGCTGCGCGCCATTTCGAGAGCTCGCGGAAACAGAATATTGTTCTCGAGGTGAATGTGCCGGTGCAGATCTTCCTCGTGCTGTTTCAACCCTGCAAAAAGAGCCCGGTAGGTGGTGCATGCCCCGTTCGGAGGCTGGAAATCATTCGCCACCTTGCGGATGGCTCGCAGCAGTTCCCCCGAATCATC
>JAFARV010000147.1 GCA_019245255.1 Acidobacteriaceae bacterium
CGTGTAGGCCGCGCCGATCAGGATTCCCTGCGCAAAGCGCCGATTCCATTGCACCTGGAGCGAGTTATACCGGGAGCTCGCTACGTTGTCGGTCTCACGAATGGAGTTGTAGCCCTTATATGGCCGCAGTGCGTCGAGGTTAACGCCGGGGTTTGCCGCAACGGTAGCCGTAGTCGGCTGGTTGATATCTGCTTCTCGTTGTAAGTGCAGACCTCGGCGGCCGACATAGGCGACGGTGACAATTGAGCTCCAGGGGAGCTGGCGCTCGACAGTGAAGTTCCAATTCCACGCTTCGGGGTTCTTGAAGTTGCGGCTCTGGGTAGTTACGGTCAACGGGAGAACATTCAGTGCCGTGCCTCCCGGGTTGTCGGCGCTGCCAAAGGAGACGTTCGCGGTCGGCTGAAATGGCGGATTGCCTCCCAAGAAAATCGAATCGCTCACGCCAAGTCTGGTAAAGAAGCGCCCGCCACCGGTGCGAACGACGGTCTTGTCATTAACCTGATAAGCAATTCCAAGGCGAGGCTGCCAATCGTTCCACTGGATATTTGAGTAGTAACTAGGATATTTGCCGTTCCGGAAGAGGTAAGTGTACTGCCCGGAGGTCGCCTCCGGGAAACGTCCGTCGGCCGAACTCGGGAAACTGCCCCCCGGAATGACCAAGCCGTTGTAACGATCCCCGTTTCCAATTGTGATTGTCCCGTTTACCGGACTCACGGTTACGGCCTTTGACGGATCGTACAAAGTCGGATCGAAGACGGCCATGTTCCTCCAGAGTGCCTGATACGGCACGATTACCGTATAGCGGACGCCGATGTTCACAGTCAAATTCTGGTTTACTTTCCAGGAGTCCTGCGCATATGGCTCATAGGACGAACCGCGGAAAATCGTATAGGCGCGCTGACCCAGTTCCGAGTAACTGTCAAACAAACCAAGAGCAGTGTTCGCGATGGCATTCCCGGTGGTCGGCTGTCCCGAGCGGCTGTCTGTAAAGTTAAACTGGCCGTTTTGGTTGTTAGTGCAGGTCGAGCAGGCGTTTACGTTGATCTCGTCGTTATCGTTCTCTCCCGACCGTTCGTAATAAAAACCGAACTTAAAGGTGTGATTATTCTTTACCCAGCTCAAACTGTCAGTGAAGGTATAGATGGGTCCCGCGGAGTGGGAGGGATAAGGACCACCTGTCAGCGTGCTGAGGTTGCTGATGTTCGCCGTAGGAATGCGATTTTCGATCAGTTTGCCTTGCGGGAAAATATAGGGATAGTCAATCCCTGCGGTAGTGCGATCGAAGAAATGCGCAGTATCAACCGGGATATATACATCATCCAGGCTGACGGTGGCCAGCGCCTCATTGACTAGTGTCGGGCTGATCGTCCATACATAATCGAGCGAGTTAGTCTGATTCGGGCGATTGAAAAACTTAGGCGTCTCGGTCGGCGTACCATCCAGGGGCTGATATTCGAAAAACTTGTAGTTCATACGCCGGAACTGCAGACGCTGCTTCTCGGTTACGTTTATGTCGGCGGCAAGGGTGTCCTTGCGCTGATCCTGCGGGTGCAGCGCGGTGACATAGAAGTTAATGTCGCCGTTTACGGGGTTAACCAAGTTGGGCGCCGGGTAGGCTTTGAGAATCCCAAGACCATTAGTGCTGAGCTCAGAAGGCGGAATAATGTTGTTGAGATAAGGTACGCCGGTGGCCGGGTTCTTAATTTGCACGCCGCCCTTCACCCAGATGTTATTCGGGTTGAGCAGTTCGCTGAAGTTTCCCTGACGCATCAGATCCGATGGAACAGTCCATTGAGCGCTGTCGGTATAGCGGTACTTAACCCATTCCTGTCCCCAATACCAGAAGAACTTACTTTTATCTTTATTGAATTTACCCGGGATGTAAAATGGGCCGCCTATGTTGTAACCGTACTGGTTATACCGGAATGGCGCGACGCTACTGAAAGGAACAAGTCCGGGAACATCCGGAGTATGATTTCGCGTCCAGGTATTCGCATTGAAGATGTTATTACGAACGTACTCATACATTGCTCCGTGAAAATCCTGTCCACCGCTCTTGGTCAGGATGCGGATCTGCCCGCCTGAGGAACGGCCGTACTCAGCTGAGTAATCGGCGGTAAGAATCTGGATCTCCTGGGTGGAATCCACATCGGCAGCGCCGAGGCTGGTGCCGTTGGAGCGAGTGCGCGTGGCGGGCGCGCCATCATAGGTAATCAGGTTTTCCGGATTGCGGGATCCGTTGAAGTTTGAAGGCCCTTGCGTGAAGTTGAAGTTCAGACTGGCGAGGTTTCCGCCGCGTGCGCCCGGCACCAGGCTTGCCATGAAGATGGGATTGCGGCCGTTCAATTCGAGAGCATCGATCTGTTGTCGCGTGACATTGTCCTGCACGGCAGCGGATTCGGTTTGCAGCACCTCGGCGGTGGCGGCCACCTGGACGGTCTCGGTGGCCGAGCCGACGGTCATGCCTGCATCCAACGCCAACGCGCCGCTCGGATCGAGCTTGTTATCTGTGCTGGTGAACTTTTTGAAGCCGGACGCCTCGACAGTTACGGTATAGATGCTGGGCGGAATGTTCGTGATGGCGTAGTGGCCGGAGGAGTCCGTAGTGGCGGAACGTTCCAAGCCCGATTGATTGCTTACGGTGACCTTGGCTCCGGGAATGACCGCACCCGACGGGTCCTTTACGAAGCCCGAGATCGAGCCCAGATCGGATTGCGCAAGCGCAAGGCTAAAGCTGAGTGCGAACAGCACTGACAGCAAGATGATGAAGAATGAAGATACGCGGTGCATGCAGAGTCTCCTGAGGCAAAGACAGCCTTATTGTCTGTATCGAAACACCCACTCGACACCGTGACATTCCCCAGAAGTCACGGATATTTGTGCAACGGTAGCTAAATTAGTCTATACCCAAAGGCTACTATTGGGAAACGAATTTTGCGAGTCTTCCCGAGGCGGCGTGCCGGCCGTGTGTTCAGGTGTGTGACGACTCTGTGACAGGGCCGTTTTGCGAGGCCATCCGGGAGAGACATGTGCCTGTTCAAATGAAGTTCTGGAACTTTTCGGC
>JAFARV010000156.1 GCA_019245255.1 Acidobacteriaceae bacterium
CAAGCTAGTGGAAGTGCAAAACGGAATTCAGAGCGAAGAGGCCGCGAACGCAGCAGTTACCCAGTCCGGAAGCCGGTGGACCGTAGTTGTTCTCATGACACTTTGCCTCGGGGTTGGCGTCGCAGTGATCTTGATTATCAGGCAGATCAATGGCGCCCTCTGCGATATCGCTGCCGAGATGGCCGATGGCGCGGCCCAGGTGACTGCGGCTGCAACACAGCTATCAGCATCGAGCCAATCACTGGCCCAGGGGTCGTCTGAACAGGCAGCTTCCCTTGAGGAAACGTCAGCGTCGACTGAGCAAATCAGTTCGATGACCCGACGAAACACGGAGAATTCCCGTGCCGCTGCGATGAACATGGAAGAAGCGGCTCAGCGAATCAAGGCGGCGAACGAGAACTTGGAACAAATGGTCAAGTCGATGAATGAGATCAACGTGTGCAGTGGCAAGATTTCATCAATCATAAAAATTATCGACGAGATAGCGTTTCAGACAAACATTCTCGCGCTAAATGCCGCCGTCGAAGCGGCTCGGGCGGGTGAGGCTGGCATGGGCTTTGCCGTTGTGGCGGATGAGGTCCGAAACTTGGCGCAACGTTGTGCCAACGCGGCGCGAGACACCGGATCTCTGATCGAAGAATCTATTTCGAAGTCAAATGACGGCAAGGTGAAACTGGAACAAGTTGCCGTTGCCGTGCGCTCAATAACCGAAAGCGCCAATAAGGCAAAGACGCTTGTAGATGGGGTCAAGTGCGGGAGCGAGGAACAGTCGCGCGGGATCGAGCAAGTCGCTACGGCCGTCACTCAGATGGAGGCGATAACCCGCACCACAGCTGCCAGTGCGGAAGAGGGTGCCGCCGCAAGCGAAGAATTGACCGCTCAGGCGGAGACTCTTCGCACAATCGTCATGCGCTTGAATGGGATGGTCGGCACGACGCAAGTTCGGTAGCGTTGTCGCGCTAGGTAGCCACGGCGTACGCCCGTCTCTTCATCAACAATGCAGATCGTCCTGGAGATTGTTCACTGTCCATAATTTGCAGAGAGGTACTTCACGAGCGTTTCGACATCGTTTTTCGATCCTCTTGCGCCACGCGCAACCATTTCGTCTACGGTGTTCTGCCATGCCTCGGGCGTGCGGTGTTTCTGAAGAACAATTTCTATCGGGTGACAGGAAAGGCACATTTGTTGAAGAACTTCCTTGCCGGCTCCCTCCGGTAAACTGGCGGTCGTTGGAGCCGGCTGGCCAGAGTTCGTCGCCGGTCGGGGTTGGGTCGAGCTCGCGTATGTGACAAGACCGTTGGGTGATCCCTTGATCGGCAGAGCGTAGGCCACTAACACGTCTGCACTTGTCTGATCGGCAAGAAAGCCTCCACCGGTAGCTGTGACAGCCACATATTGCCTCCCATCCGCGCCTTGATACGTGATCGGTGCGCTGTGAGCACCCGCTTCGAGCTTACTTACCCACAACTCTTTGCCCGTCGCAGAGTCAAATGCACGCAACCTGCTGTCGATCGTTGCGCCAATGAACACCAGCCCGCCTGCAGTTGCGAGCGATCCCCCGAGATTTGGCGTGCCCGTATTCTGCTGCCCGGCAGGCAGCCTCTCTGTAATTCCCAGTGGCACTTGCCACGCAATATCACCAGTGTTGACGTTTACTGCAATGAGCCGGCCCCAAGGCGGGTTCTGGCACGGCATGTTGACGTCCGGATTCCAAAACCGGCCAACAGGTCCAAGGGGACTTGTCCTTGAATATGGAGTTCTCGCGCCTTCCTTGTTCTTCACCATCTTGCCGATCCCTCCAAGATCCTGCGTATTGATGAATAAGTACCCAAGCTTTGGATCGAACGACATCGGGTTCCAGTTTCCGCCACCGAGAGTACCGGGAAAGACAACACTCATCTCACTTGCATATGGCGTGAACGGTCCCTTGTTGATCATGTCCCCCTCCCCCTTTTGCGTGTACAGATCGGTGCAGAACTTCTCCTGTTCGGGAGTCACACTCGTGATTTCGCTCCTGTCAAACGAATTACGTGCGAGCGCGGGAGGTTTCAGGGGAAAGGGCTGGGTCGGCCAACTCTGCTCGCCCGGAACATCACTTTGGGGTACCGGTCGCTCCTCCATTCCGAATACTGGCTTTCCCGTCCGCCGGTCGAGAATGTACAGAAAGCCGGTTTTTGATACTTCTGCAACGGCAGGAATCTTTCTGCCGTTATGGCTCACATCGAACAGCACGGGCGGGCCGCTAAGGTCGTAATCCCACAAATCGTGATGAACGGTTTGGAAATACCATTTCAACTTGCCAGTTAGCGCATTTACGGCAACTATGCAGTCGCCGAACAAGTTAGCACCTTTGCGATCCGCGCCATAGTAG
>JAFARV010000277.1 GCA_019245255.1 Acidobacteriaceae bacterium
AAAAGAAGACCGAAGAAACTGTCAATAAGATCACCGGACCGCAGCCTGCCCCATCAGTTCCGTGATTTCCTTCGCGCTACCAGACGTATGTCGCGAGCACGCGTGGATGCGCGCTGGCGCCGTGTATGACCGGCACTTTCAACACAATCTGGATATTCTTTTTCTCCCAATACAAAGGCAGCTTCGAGAGAACTTCGTCAAAGTACTCGGACCGGCTGATGAACTCGGCCGCCCCAACCGTGCCGTACTGAGTGATGCCGGCGATCGAAATAATCATGTGATCGGTTCCCGGATCGACCACACGGCTGATGATTCCGTAGTCTTCTGACACGTTCCAGTCCGGCCACGAGTTCATCAGGCTCCACGACATGTTCTCCGGATGCTCGCGGTCGCGGATGATGTCGGTCACCGCTCCGGACGCCCCGAAACTCTTGACAAATGTAAATCTCAAGGCAGCGCCGAACCGGAGCGTCCAATCGTTATCGAATGCCCCAATCAAAACCGCCGGATGTTCACGCAGATCGGGGAAATTCGTCGAACCACTGGTCCGCATAAAGTACGGCGTTGTGCGTTTATCGAGAAACGAGGCGACACGCACCAGAGCCAACGCATCGCCAAACGCGAGATAGCGGCCCGGCATCGGCACCAGGTCACTCAGCGGCACGGTTTCGTTTGAGCCCGCGAGGCTTTGTGACGGAGTGCGCTCGATGAGCGCTGCCATCTCGAGCTGCTTTTTCTCCGAACGCAGATTGTAAGCCGCCTGCTGGCCGATGCAGACCAGAATGCCGCGCGAACCCAACATGCGGCCCCAGAACCGGTCGAGCGGTGACTGTTGTACCCTTACTGCCGCGATCACTGCGATGGCCAGAACCGCCGCAAGCACTCCCATCCACAACAGCCGCGGACGGGCCGGTACACGTGCCGGTACTGTCTCGGCCGGTTCCACCGGCGTTGGCGCCGCATGGGCGAATTGGAACTCCGGCAAATAAGACCCCGCCGGCAGTGAGATCTGCAGTTCTTCGCGATGCTCAGGAAGCTGGTAGTACTGCGCGAGTTTTTTCCGGATCTCCGTCGCGGTAGCCCTCACCACCGGATCCTGGTTCGTATCGTAGTCGGGCTCCCGGCCGAACACGGCTACTCCGAGCGTCCGCTCTTTCAGCGCCGGCGTTTCGCCGCACACCGATTTCTCCGTCACATGCCGTAGCAGCTGCTGACATCGGCGGCTCGTCTTGAACTGGGGGCTCGCAAGTAGGCGCGCGAGCTGGGCGCTGACGGACGCGGATTCCTGCTCCGAAAACTGACACGGTTCGGACGGAGCCGTGGGACTCCTTGACATGTATTGAAACCCCTTAGTATTACGTCTGTGAACGTATTATACGTCAACTTTGACGTCCTGTAACGTCGCTGGAAGCTGTTGAAACGATTCAGGTCATGTTGGTACAGTCCCGTACGCGCCTAGAAGCCCGTGTAAGGGGGGCCTATACTGCCTCTACGACTGTGTCGGCAAGTTCCACGATCCGAACTTCTACATCGCGGTTCCCCGGCATGATCCAAAAAACTTCAGGGAGAAAACGCGGTGGGTAGGACAAAATTGCAGTTGTCCCTTATTTTTCTGTTCCTGATCCTGACGGCGGTTGTTAGCTGGGGTCAGACGGGAACGGGTGGAACAATCATCGGGACAGTTACCGATCCTTCGGGAGCTGCCATTCCCAACGTCGCCATCACGGTGACAAACACAGATACAAGTGATGCTCGGCACACCAACACAAATTCGGTCGGTCAGTATATCGTGCCAGACCTTCCGGTCGGCCACTACACCGTTCGGGCCGAATCGTCAGGGTTTAAGGCGAGCGAGCAAAGTAACCTTACTTTAAACGTGGGTGACCGCACCCGTGTCGATTTCCCGATGCAGATCGGAAATGCACAGGAGAGCGTCACCGTTCAAGCAGAGGCCATTCAGGTTCAGTCGGATTCGAGCGAAGTGAGCGACCTGATCACCGGCAAACAGGTGACCCAGCTTGCGACCAACGGCCGAAGCATCTACTCGCTCACCGCCCTCATGCCTGGCGCATCCGGAAATCAGGCAGACTTCCAGGCGCCCACGGCAGTGAGCGGCGATAACAATGTCAGCTTCAACGGCATGCGTAAATCGTCGACGCTGTACCTGGTGGACGGCGGCGAAGATCTTGACCGCGGCGGATCGGGAAACATCAGCATTCTCCCGTCGATCGACGCAATCTCAGAGTTTCGAGCCTTGACTTCGAATTACAGTTCGGAATTCGGCCTTGCCTCGGGCGCCACTTTTACCATGGTTTTCAAATCCGGAACGCGGGACCTGCACGCCTCGGCGTGGGAGTTTGTCCGGAACAATGATTTCGACGCGAATAATTTCTTCAACAATAAAGCCGGCCAACCGCCGCCCGAACTGCGGTCGAACACTTATGGCTTCAATGTCGGCGGTCCGGTCTTGATTCCCAAGCTCTACAACAAGACCAAAGACAAGACATTCTTCTTCTACAACATGGAGTGGAGAAAGCTCATTCAGGGGCAGACCCTGAATACGACAGTGCCGCTAAGCAGTTCATATGGCGGTGTTTTTCCCTCAGTCCAGATCCAGGACCCCAATAATCCCTGCAAAACCAAGGGTGTTGTATGTGTGCCGAACGCAAGTGTGCTGTCACCCGCATTGCAGCAGAAGTTTCTTGCGGCCGGTCTCACCTTTGGCAAGCAATTCCCGAACAACACAATTCCGGCGTCGCTCCTCGATCCTAATGCACAACTGCTCCTGAAAGCCGGCATCTTTCCAGCGCCAACCAGCGGTACGCAGTTCGTCGGCGGGAATAGTCCGAAGACGGATGTACGCGAAGAAATCGTCCGCATCGATCACCGGTTCAACGACAAGTTCTGGATCTTTGGCCACTACGTCGCCGAGCAGGTCAGCCAGGGATTCGGCACCACGCAGTGGAGCGGCGTCAATGTTCCCACCATCGCCGACACCTTCGGGAACCCGGCTTACAGCGGCGTGGTGCATGCGACATACTCCATCAGCCCGACGCTGCTGAATGAAACCGCGTTCAATTACGACGGCAACCGCATCAACATCATCCCGACTGGTGTAGTTTCTCAGCCAAGCGGT
>JAFARV010000269.1 GCA_019245255.1 Acidobacteriaceae bacterium
AGCCGTGAACCCCGGCCCGGCCTTCGACACGTCGCTTCAGTGGGAACTTGTCAACAGCCAGCACAATATCCGGATGGAGTGCCTGAAGTCTGGGCGTTGAGTTGTCTGATAATTGAGACTTCGCTGAACTACACGTCCAGATTTCGCACGTCCAACGCGTTTTCTTCGATGAACTTGCGCCGGCTCTCGACGTCCTCACCCATCAAGGTGGAGAAGATCGGTTCGGTTTGTGCGAAGTCCTTCAGGTCAATCTGCAGGAGCGTGCGCGTGTCGGCGTTCATTTCGCCCAAGCCCTTGTATCGCTGCACGTTGATTTCGCGCGTGCCTTCGTCTTTGATGGCGGACAAAAGATCGCGCCAGTTCTGCCGAGGCGTACGCTGCCCGTCCTTAACAATAGTGAACGGCGGTTGGTTCAAGCGCGTGGCCTGCTTGATCAGCGCGCGAAGCCGGCGGAACTCCGGTGTTGATAAAAACTCCGTATTGATAAACCGGGTAGCGTTAGTCGGATCCTTATAGCCGATCATCCATGCCGAGTGTTCCTCCTCGTGCTCGATGACGACCTCGAGCTTCAGATCGCGCATTCTCTGCGCTATGGCTTTGACATTCTCTTCGTTCTGAAGATCGGTCTTTGCGTCGATCGGAAGGGTTACGTCGGACAACACCTCAACCACACGGCCGTCTCGCATCCGCCGTTCGAGCCGCCGCCAGAATTGGTCGAGCTCATCGAGCGTCGTGAGGAAATTGCGCAGCTCGGTGCCCTCTATAGTGACGGGCGCAGGCTCGCTCTGGGCACCACCAAGCTCCACGCTCACGTTCTCGGTGGCCCGGCGCAGAATTTCGCGCGTGAACTCCTTGTCGTCCTTGATGTACTTCTCGGATTTGCCCTTCTTAATGCGATAGAGCGGCGGTTGCGCGACGAACACCTTGCCGCGCGTGATCAGCTCCTGCATGTGACGGAAGAAGAAAGTGAGCAGCAATGTGCGGATATGTGAACCGTCCACATCGGCGTCCGTCATGATGATGATCTTGCCGTAGCGGAGCTTCGCGATATCGAAGTCGTCGCCCTTGCCGATCCCGGTGCCGATAGCAGTGATCATGGCGCGGATTTCTTCGTGCGACAGCATCTTGTCGTAACGCGCCTTTTCGACGTTAAGGATTTTGCCCTTCAATGGCAGGATGGCCTGATAACGGCGGTCGCGTCCTGACTTCGCGGTGCCGCCGGCCGATTCACCCTCCACCAGGAAGAGTTCACAGCGTTCCGGATCGCGCTCCTGGCAGTCGGCTAGCTTTCCGGGCAGGCCGCCGGAATCGAGCGCCCCCTTGCGTCGTGTCAGATCACGCGCCTTGCGTGCTGCTTCTCTAGCGCGTGCTGCCTCGATGGCCTTGGTGATGATCTTTTTCGCTACCGCTGGATTCTTGTCAAAGAACTCTCCCAGCTTCTCGTTCACCAGCTGTACTACATGGCCTTGAATATCCGAATTCAGTTTGCCTTTCGTCTGGCCTTCGAACTGCGGCTGCGGAAGCTTCACACTAACCACGGCCGTCAGACCCTCGCGCACATCGTCACCTGTCAGATTCTCTTTCGCATCTTTGATCAGGCCGGTGGATACTGCCGCCGCATTGATGGTGCGCGTCAAAGCGCTTCGAAACCCACTGAGATGGCTGCCGCCATCCACAGTATGGATGTTATTGGCGAAGCTGAAGACGGTCTCCGAGTAGACATCGTTGTACTGCAAGGCCAATTCCATTGTGAGCTTGCCGCCATTCGGGAGGTCGCGCTCACCTTCAAAGTAGATTGGCTTGTCATGCAGGACCTGCTTGCCGCGATTCAAGTGCTTGATGAATTCCGCGATACCGCCGCTGTAAAAGAACTCTTCGGTACGGGACTCTTCACCGCGCTCATCGGTCAGCGTTATCTTCAAACCCTTGTTCAGGAACGCAAGCTGGCGTAGGCGTTGCGCAAGCGTGTCGAAATTGAACGCGGTCGCGTCCATAATTGACGAATCCGGCTTAAACGTGACCTTCGTGCCGCGCTTATTTGACTTGCCTGTTTGGGTCAGCGGTCCTTTGGGAACGCCGCGTTCATAGTCCTGCTCCCAGGTCCCTTTGTCGCGCCAGATCTCAAGGTGCAGCGTCTCTGAAAGCGCGTTGACACAACTCACTCCGACACCGTGCAGGCCGCCCGATACCTTGTATGTATTCGAGTCGAACTTGCCTCCCGCATGCAGCTTGGTCATGACAACCTGAGCGGCGGAAACACCTTCCTCTTCATGAATATCAACCGGAATGCCGCGGCCGTTGTCCACAACCGTAATCGAGTTGTCGATGTGGATGGTGACGCCCACTTCGGTGCAGTAGCCCGCCAGAGCCTCATCTACGGAGTTATCGACCACCTCATAGACAAGATGGTGCAAACCCATATCGCCCGTTGAGCCAATGTACATTGCAGGACGAAGGCGAACAGCCTCGAGCCCTTCAAGGACCTTGATACTACTGGAATCGTAATTGTTGTTATCGTTCGGAGGAGCCACAGAAGCCATATTCAGTTTTGTCGGTAACGGACGCTAGCACCAGAGAAACAACTCGGGGCGAGACATTCGTCATATACTCTTTTTTACTTGTGCCGCCCATCAAATGCGCATCGGCATCACAACGTAGCGGTAAACCGAGTCTTGAGGAGCGGAGTGAGGCCGGAGTTCGCCGGCGCTATTCGCGTCCTTGAAATAAAATTCGACTTCACTCTGATCAACGGAGCGCAGAAAATCGATCAGGTATTGCGCATTGAACCCGATCTCGACATCGTCGCCTGTATAGTCGACTGGAATGGATTCTTCGCTTTCCCCTGTCTCCGAGACCGAAGAGTAGACACGCAGCTCGCCATTTGCAATCCTCAGCCGTATTGCCTTGGATCGCTCGTCAGCAAACTGGGCAACCCGCTCGATGGCCGACCTGATTTCATCGCGTTGCATCAGCAGCGTATGCGCATGCTCTTTCGGCAGCACACGTTCGTAGTCAGGAAAGTTTCCGGTGAGCTTACGGCTCAGCAACAGGCGCTTATCAATCCGGAAGAACAGATGGTTGTCGCTGCCCGAAAACTCGACGCGCTTACCAGGGTCGTCGCTCGCCAGCTTCTGGATCTCGCTCATCGCTTTGCGCGGCAGCAGTGCGCGAAACGGACCTGCAAGTCCTTCCAACGGGATGCGCTTCTCTACCATTGCGAGTCGATGGCCATCGGTTGCGACCATCACCAGCCCCGTCTCTTTCAGAATCAGCAGCGCGCCGTTGAGCGTAAAGCGCGATTCCTCCGCTGAGATCGCAAAAATCGTGTGCGAGATCATCTGCGAAAGAATCGTCACCGGGATCTCCGCCAGCACTTCGGGCATTTCCGGCAGCTCCGGGAAACTCTCGCGTGACATCCCCGCAATGCGCGTGCGCGA
>JAFARV010000753.1 GCA_019245255.1 Acidobacteriaceae bacterium
GCCCTTTGCGCCAAGGACTCGTACTTTGTAATCGGTTAAGCGGACATCCGATATGGCGGGGTAGATAGCGGACAGACATTGCCGAAGGCACACATCAAGTGCGTGTACCGGGCCTTGACCGACAGCCGTCGACGAGAGCATCTCATCTCCGACCTTTAGCTGCACCTTTGCGGTCGTAACGGTATCGTCCGTCGCAGCATCTCCGTTCAATTCGCACTGCAATTTCGTTGTCACTTCGTAACCGGCGACATCGAAAGGATGAAACTCCGGACGTGCCGCCTGGCGCACCAGCAGTTCGAAGGTGCCTTCGGCGGTTTCGAAATCGTAGCCGTCATACTCGAGCTGCTTGATGCGCTCGAGCAACGCCCGGCGCGCCGGGTCACTGAGGTCCGCCCCGAGTTCCAGTTGGTTGAGCTTGTACGCTACATTGCTTCGCCCGGAAAGGTCGCTCAGGAGCACACGCTGCCGATTGCCGACCGCCTCAGGCTCGATGTGCTCATACGTGGAAGAGTCTTTCAGTACTGCGCTGACGTGGACGCCGCCCTTATGTGCAAACGCGCTCGGCCCGACAAACGGCTGCTCGCGGCGCAGTGGCAGGTTCGCTAACTCGGCAATGAATCTTGCTGTTGCGGTTAGTTGTTTCAGGTTTTCGCGGCCGATTGTCGTATGACCGAGCTTCAACTCAAGGTTCGCAATGATCGAGCAGAGATTTGCATTGCCAGTGCGCTCTCCGTAGCCATTCATACAGCCCTGCACATGTGTTACTCCCGCCTCAATAGCCATCAGAGAATTCGCGACGGCAAGCTCGGAGTCATTGTGCGTGTGAATCCCCAAGATGCCATCGAAGCGGCTGCGTACTGCTTCGAGAACTTCAAGCAATCTTGTTGGCAGTGTGCCGCCATTGGTATCGCAGAGACAAAGGACATCTGCTCCAGACTTCTTGGCAGCCTCTAGCGTGCGCAGGGCGAACGCAGGATTTGCGTTGAAGCCGTCGAAGAAATGCTCAGCGTCATAGATCACCTCGCGGTCATGCGCCTTGAGATACGCGACGGTATCCGAGATGAGCTTCAGGTTTTCGTTCTCGTCGATACCTAGAGCACGACGGACATGAAAGTCCCAGGACTTTCCAAAAATCGAGACCGCCGGCGTTTCCGCCCCGAGTAGCTGAGCCACGTTACCGTCTACCTCGACGGGATTCCTAGAAAAGCGCGTGGAACCGAAAGCGGTCAGTTTCGCGTGATGCAGCTTCAATTGCTTTGCGCGCGCGAAAAATTCTTTGTCCTTTGGATTGGACCCCGGCCAGCCCCCTTCGATGTAGTCGATGCCGAGCGCGTCGAGCTTCTGGGCAATCAGCAGCTTGTCATCTACTGAGAACGAGACGGATTCGCCCTGACTTCCGTCTCGTAATGTCGTGTCGAACGTAAAAATCCGCATTTAAGCACCTGAATCCCGAAAGTAAAAAGGCCATCGGCTGGATTCTTTTCCCACCGACGGCCTCTTAAATCTACTTGCGCACGAGGTCTCAGGCGGGGCCTATAATGGCCACGCTAATGCTAATACCCTGAATCGCTATCAGCATGAGACTTGAACTGCCTATATCAAAGTATAACTACTGTTGAGCGAATCGCAAATGAACACTGTTAGTTGTGCCGTTGTTAAGTGTGCCAGTTTTCGCCTACAGTACTGAGTAGACAGGCCCCGATGGCCGGCCAGTTCGCGTGTATGCGTATCCTTGCGGTTCTTTGCCTGCTGAGTTCCTGGTGTTCGGCTTCGACACTCTCAGATGTCTTGTGCACGATCGGAGAGGGTACCGTCTCCGGGTCTGGGGCTTGCGACATTTCCGATAGTTTCGGCTCCGTGGCCGCCGCAGCAAGCACGAGCGAGTTAATCCTTGGTTCTACGGTCACGATTCAAACCCAGGCGACTGTCGCTGTTGTCACGAATGCTACACCCGATGGCTTTCGGGCTGCCACAGCATCGATCGTCGATGACGATGCGCTAGTCAGCTCCGGGTCCCCGAGGCCTGGATACTTGCAGCTGACGGTGAATAATGTTGACAATCTCTCCGGCGCTTCATGGGCAACCATCGCAGACGCGTCGGCCCCCTATTCATACACGTTTCCTTCCTGTTATGGGGGCTGCTCCAACACGATGACTGTGCCATTCGAACTCGGTGAGAACCTGAATGTCACCGTCGGAAGCATAGTTGCTGACGAGGCCGGCTTCGCTGATCCGGTAAACGATATGCAAATCGCCGCCGCGAAAATCACATTCGAGTTGTTTGAAGCGGACGGCGTAACGCCGGATGCGATCGATTACACACCCGAACCCGCAACATCGGGGTTGGCGGTAGCGGGCTGTCTGTTGCTCTTCGCAACGTTGGCAAGGTTGGCTATGCGGCGGCGCTGAGCAACTTCTTCAGAAAAACAAGTTGCCCCAGGTGATAGGAGTTGTGGTTTGCGATTAACAACACTTCGCGAAGAGCGGTCTGCCCATCGCCATGCGGAAAACGCTTGAACAGGTTCTCCGATCCTTCATCGAGGAACACGATCATCTCTGCACGGTCACGCCGGAATGCCGCAACCGATTTGTCCCAGGCCTCATCGCTTGGAGGCGCCTCGGTTTTCGGCCAGTAACCGTCGGGCCATTTGGGCGAGCGATGCTTTGCGTCGCGTGAAAACTCCAGGATGTCCCACTGTGCGATTCGCATGTGCTCCAGCAACTGCCACGGCGTGTGCGGCGCACCAGGAGGCCTTATGCCCCGAAGGTCCGGAGGGAAATCATCGATAGCTGCATCGAAATCGATGTGCGCGTGATGACCGCTCATCGCATCTTTCAGTGCCTGAAGTAGCTGTCGCGTTTCGCCGGTCTCCATGGACTGAGTTTACAGCCACGCTCGACGGGTCTACTGGACGGCGTGTGCTCGCCTAAACCGAGCGACTATTCAACTTCGATTCAGTGTCTTCTTCAGTTCTTTGGACGAACTGTAAGCTTCACAATGATTGACCCGCTGTCAATGGCAAGTGAAAATTACACCTATGAACGAATGGCATCTGGCACAAATCAACATCGCCCGTCTGGTCGCGCCCATCGACGATCCAAGAATCGCAGGATTCGTGGCGCAACTCGATCCAGTCAACAGCTTAGCCGAGGGTAGTCCCGGCTTCGTGTGGCGCCTGCAATCGGAATCAGGCAATGCAATCGACATTGCGTACAACGACGATCCATTTGTCATCGTCAACATGTCCGTCTGGCTCTCCGTGGATGCACTCAAGAAT